>JAJISE010000004.1 GCA_022848865.1 Candidatus Thermoplasmatota archaeon
AATCGAGGTCTGGAGCATCTCGGAAGCGATCGAGAGGCTGCTGTGAGGGTTGCGTTGTGAGTCCGCCCGTATGAGATCGTCTCGGGACCCTACGCGAACGATACGGTCCAGATGGTGTCCGCCTCCACCCTCACCCAATATCCATATCCCGCCTGATGCACCTCCGGGTCCCCGAGCACTCTCAGGAAGTAAGGCGGATCAGGATCGTATCCTTCCACTCGCGTGGCGCCGGTCTCGGCCTTCAGGTCCGCGACGGTGTAGGACGCGTTGATTGAGGGGAACGAGGCGAGATTCCATCCCTCGTGCAGGTGTATCGTAGTCTGAGCGGGAACGATTCCCGCTACGGTGAGGTTCGAGGTCTTTGTCACGTTCACCCACATCCCCATGGTGTGATTTAGGCGCGAGAGCCCGCCAGAGTACGTCTTGTGCTTCATGGACGATTTCCACTCCCGGGAGGAGGAGTCGTAGGACCATACGTTATCATATCTGACTGTCTGCAGAACGATATCGATCAATCCGTCGAATGTCTTGAGCGGGACTGAGACGAGGTTCGGACCAGGGGCGAGCTGGCGAGTGAACTTGGCGCCCTGATAGGGGGCGCACGATGAGACATCCTTCGAGTTGACGGCACACAATCGATAGAAGTAGTTGTCAGGGTCACCTTCCCCCACCGAAAGGTCCACATACGTGGACGTGCCGTTCGAGAGTTGGTCAAGGAGGACGTATCCGTTCCCCCGCCTGTCGTAGGTGGTTCCCCTGTGAATATCGTACCTGATGACATCATCCTTCCCGCCTCCATCATCGGCGGAGAGGTTCCAGGTCAGGGTGACGTTCTCAAGGCCGTTCCCGCTCAGCCTTGCGTCAAGGTTCGTGGGAGGAAGGGAGTAGTCCGTTCCGAAAGGATGCACTAGGGGGTAGTCGTCCTGGCTGTCGGAATCTATGACGTATGGTGTATCACCTATGGAGTCGCTTCCAGGCTGGTCCTGATTGGGACCTGAGTACGCGTCTATGCCCGTGTAGTCGCTCCAGTAGTTCCCGCCGGACGGGTAGCCGTTGTCCCAGGAATTCTCGGACGCCCCTAAGTCAAAAGCTTGGATGGGATTGTCCACGAAGTTGTTATGGTACACGTGGGTGTCGCTCCACAAATCAGCATAGATTCCGTAGAGTCCGTTGGACGTGATGTTGTTCTCTCGTATGGTGGAGTTCGGAGATTCCGAGATTGCCAGTCCTAAAGCCGCATTCTGTACGATCTCATTCCCCACTAGTGTGATCCAGTCAGAAAGCCAAACTTCGATTCCGATTGCTGTATTGGATTGGACAGTGTTACCAATGACACTGACATTGGACGAGTAGTCGCCGATGCCGATTCCTGCGTAGTTCCCAGACAAGCTGTTCCGGATGATCTCGACATCCCATGACCCGCGGGAGCGAATCCCATCGTCCGCTACTGTGACTTTGTTGTCGAAGACGCCAATTGTCCAAGAGTCATACATCGATATGCCGTTGTTCGTGTCGTTGATTGTGTTGTTGGAGATGGTGTTGCTCCAGGAATCTTCCATGTACACACCATCACTCCACAGACTTCCTATTCGGTTCCAAGAGATGTCGTTCGAACTCGCGGAGTACATCGATACACCGTGGAAGTTAACGTTGTCCGATATGTCATTCCCTCGGACCTCGTTCGAATTGGAATATCCCAGATAGATTCCGTTGCCGCTACTTTTTCGAATCGTGTTGTTTAGTATCGTGTTGCCATCGGCATACCAGAGGGATATCCCATGATAGTCCACGCTATCCGAGATGTTGTTTCGAGAGACGTTGTTCCCCGTGGAGGCCTCGAGGTAGATGCCGTTATTGTTGTTCCTCCTGATCGTGTTTCCGAGTATTCGGTTATCGTGGGAATCCCAGACGCCTATTCCCTGGTACAGCTGGCTGTCCATGATCGTGTTCTTCACGATGCGGTTGGAGGTGCTCAGACTTGAGATTCTGATTCCATTCTGGTTGTTGCCGTAGAACTCGTTGCGAGAGACGGTGTTGTTCGCGCTCTCGTAGAGCCAGAGTCCCGTGTCAACGTTCATGCTGGCGTTGTTGCCGGTTATGTTGTTCGAATTCGACTGCCATATTACGATGCCACGAGCGGTGTTGAAGTAGAGCGTATTGTTCCTGACCAGGTTCTGAAAACCGGTGCTGATGAAGAGGGCGTCCTCATTCCTGTAGAAGGAGCTCTCGTTGATGGTGTTGTAGGACGATGTGGTGTAGATGCCTCTCACGGCATAGGAGATGTTTGCATGGTTCACGTGGCACTCTCCGAAGATGCTGAGGCCTCCCCAGTCCGATGGAGAAGGCGTCGAGCTGTTGGACGTGAAGAGGACTGGGTCCATGGCAGTTCCCTGGACGAGAATCCTCCCGCCGACGTACAGTCGGTATGAACCGTTGAACCTGACTTCCGCACCTGCGAGGACGACCAGCTCTATGCCTGCCAGAACTGTGACGTCCGTCTCAATCCAGTAGGGGCTTCCTGCAGGAGACCAGACCGTGTCTACCACGATGTCCCCTGTTACGGGGGTCCCTGCGTGAGCCTGTTCGGTGAGGAGCACCGTGCCTGTCGTGGCGAGAATCATGATCAGCGCGAAAGAGAGTATCCTCCACAAATGCCCCATGGGCGCACCTCCTTTTGCACATGAGGCGGTTTTCTTATCAATGTATCGGGAGAGGAGCCTGTCAAGTGGCAGGCAAGCCTGTGCAGGTCAAGATCACGGGCAAGTGGGCGGACGGCACGGCCCTCGAGGCGTACGACAGCATCAGGGTGATTGAGCCTGGCGTGTGACCATTTGAACCGAAATCTCTTGTGATGAAGCGGATTGGGAGGCAAGTGAAGTCACATACGTGCTGGCTGAATATGGTGACCTCCCACAAGAACCACTCCCGCTCGAGAGTGGCACTTCTGGGGGAGGGGACCATACCTGGGTCGCATTGCTGCGGACAGGACCGTACAGCACCTCGTTCCACGCGATCGGGGGAGACCAGGGAGCCATTAGCGGGTAGTTGTCCCGCGTGTCCCCGTCAATGACGTAGGGCGTGTCTCCGATGCCGTCCGGATCCGGGCAGTTGTCCTGGTTCGGTCCGCTGCAGTTGTCCACTCCCTCGTAGTCGGACCAGTAGTTGCCTCCTGAAGGATAGCCATCATCCCACGAGTTATTGGCGCCCATGTCATCGTACGCTTGCAGCGTGTTGTTGATGAGATTGTTATGATGAATGAGGGCGGATGACGTGTTTTCGAGGGCGATGCCTCTCTCACTCTCCGCGATGCTGTTCCCTGTGATGGTGATGTCGTGCCCATCCTGGAAGCGAATGCCTGCGTATTCGCTGCTTAGGATCTTGTTTCGGGTGACGGTGATGTTGGTGGAGTAAAACGATCGAATCCCTGTACTGTACTCCGAGAAGTTGTTTCCATTGATCGTGAGGTTCGCGGAGACCCATGTGCGGACGCCCTCAGCTCCTGAGAAGAACTCGTTCATTGAGATCGTAAGATTCTCCGAGTTCTGAATGTAGACGCTTTCACCACATCTAGATATGGTGTTGCCGATAATCGAAACATCGGTCGAGCGGAAAGGATGGATCCCGGATGAACAGTGGATGGTGGAGTTCGTGAAGATCCTGTTCTCCCTCAGTGTGATGTCGCGGGAGTAATATGGGCTGATGCCTCCGCCATTCCCCCAGACGTCGTTGTCGGCGATGGTCATCCTCTCCGAGAACCAGAGGAGGATTCCCTGGCCGTTGGTCGAGACGTTGTTGCCTGATATCGTGGCTCCGCTCACGTAACCTAATTGGATGCCCACATCGGTGCCGTTTATGTGGAGGTTTGAGACATTGACGCCCGTGCAGTTGGCAATGATGAGCTGACCGAGCTGGGTGCCGTCGACGTTCAGGCCCCGACGGTCCCTATAGTAGTGAATGGGTCTTCCATTGACCATGTTGTCCGTCGAAATCTTGTGCGTGCTGAAGTGGGAGACGGACCCGCCTCTCATGTATATCCCATTCCCCAGGAAGGTGTTCGCCTTGATGATGTCATACGTAGTCCCCTCCATGTGCAGGCCGCCGCCGTTTGATGATATGTTGTTACGACTGATCGTCACGTTGGCGGAAGTGTAGATGTACATGCCGTAGCCATGATTGTGCAGAATCTCGTTGTCGTGGATTCTGTTGTCGGGCGAAGAGCTGAGTTCCAATCCGTTCCAGTTCTCGACGAATGCGTTGTCTGCAATCGTGTTGTAGCTTGAGTCGTGCAGACTCAGGCCATACCAATTCCTTAAGAAGATGTTGTTCGAGATTGTGCAGTTCCGAGAGTACCAGAGATTCATTCCTACCATGCTTGGGTAGGACCACTCACCCACAAGAGAGAATCCTGTGACATTCACCCAATCAGCCTGGACAGAGACCAGACCACCGGGCACGATGTCCTTGATTATGGTCGTGTCCCTGTTCTCACCGACAAGGGAGAGCGTCTTGTTGATCCTGACCATCTCCCGATATGTGCCGGCGTAGACGTAGACGGTGTCCCCAGGGTCCGCGTTGTCGATCGCCGCCTGTATGCTCGTGTAGTTGCCAGGGCCGCCTCCGCCGACATAGCGGGTCGTGGCAGTCGCAGTTCCGGGCATGAGGACGACGGCGGCGAGAAGCGAGGCCGATAGGAGCGTCAACGCTAGAATCACGCTCGCCCTTCGACTGTCTGCCCACATCTCAGTCCCTCCAATATCGCAAATGGATGGGGTATATATGATTGTTTCGCGGCCCGCCCGCCACAAAGGCACTCAGGGAGTCCGTGCAGGTCAAGATCACAGGCAAGTGGGATGACGGCACCGCCTTCGAGGCGTACGACAGCATCAGGGTGATCGAGCCTGGCGGGTGACCACTCGAGAGGATATGTCTCGTGACAAAGCGGGAGGGGAGGCTGGTGAAGTCACAGATATGCAGGCTGAATCTGGGGACCTCCCGCAAGAGCCACTCCCGCTCGAGAGGGGCACATCCGAAGGAGCGGACGACCAAACCTGAGTCGCATTGCCACGGACAGGACCGTACAGCATGTCGACCCATACGATTGGGGAGGGCGGGAACCTCATCAGGGGGTAGTTGTCCTGGGTGTCCTCGTCGATGATGTAGGGCGTGTCCCCGATGCCGTCGCTTCCCGGTATGTTCTGCCCCGGGCCACGGAAGACGTCCACACCCGTGTAGTCGCTCCAGTAGTTCCCGCCGGAGGGATAGCCGTTGTCCCAGTCGTTGGTCGAATTGTGCACCCACACCTGCCTCGGATTGTCCATGTAGTTGTGATAGATTCGGCTGTTTTCAGACCACCAGCTCGATTGGATTCCCTGCTGGTTGTCGATGAACGTGTTGTTCGCTATCAGTGCCCACCGGGACCCCTCGAGCCAGAGGCCACAACTGTTATGCGAGATGTTGTTCCCGAGCACGGAGCTGTAATCCCCGCTAAAGAGCCAGATCCCGAAATAACCGTTGTTCAGAACGGTGTTGTTCGCGATTGTCAGGTACTCGGGGAAATCTGCGTGAATCCCTTCCCAGACACTCTCCAATCTGTTGGCGGTTACCAGATTCCCGATTCCTGCCCAGGAGTATATGCCGTAGCCGCCGTCCACCACCGTATTGTCGGATACCGTGGTGGTCCAGCTGCCCCGGAGTATGATTCCTACGCCCTCGCTCGCCAGGATGCGGTTGCCCGAGATTAGGCAGCCCTCACAGCTGACGGAGATCCCATGGTCGGTGTATTGCTGTCCTGTGTTTATGACGGTGAACCCTGTCACGTTGGACCTATAGCCAGAGACCCGAACGACGCCTCCCTCCGTCTCGTCCGTTATCACCGTCGTGTACTTGTTCTCCCCCACGAGGGAGAGGGTCTTGCGGACCTCGACCGTCTCGTTGTACGTCCCGCTGTACACGAATACCGTGTCCCCGGAGCTTGCCATGTCGATCGCACCTTGTATCGAAGAGTAGTTCCCCGGACCCGCTCCGCCAACGTACAGCGTTGCAGCTCTCGCGCTCGGCGTGACGGATATCCCGACAAAGAAAGCACTAGCCAGAAGCAGAAACGCCACAGTCAAGCTCCTCTTCCTCATGATCGCCGTCTCATCACTCCAGTTCATATTCGTGCTGGGAGGACTTAGGCTTTGTATAGCCAAAACCTCGGATTCTATCTGAAAACGGATGAGTTACTAGCACGTTTTCCATAGTATCACGATTGTGACGCTTCTTCCCCACGCTCAGACAATCTGTCGCGAGTGGAGCGGGATCCTCTAACAACGACCGCCTTCGCCCGGAGAACGAAGCCAGATACCCTTTTAAGGGCAGGAACGGATTTGTGTGTGGAGAGGGATACTTGGTCGACTCGAAGGAGCGGATATTGGGCGATCTCGACAAGCTCTTCCAGGACCTGAACGTGATCAGCGTCATCGCCTTCTCTCCCGTGTTCATCTACATCGCTACGACCGTGGGCTCCGCGCTGGACGGCAGGCCCGCGGAACTGCTGTACGCCCTGCCGTGGTTGATCCTGATGGTCGCGTACTGGTACTGGAGGTACAGGTATCTGCGGGTCAGATGCAGGGATTACGCGCGGGCGATGATGGTCCCGGAGTACGAGAGGACCATCAGATTGGATTCCGTCAGAACCGTCATCTTGGGCGCGACGGTGATCTCGACCCTCTTCTTCTTCCTCCTCCAGGGGGATAGCGCCTCACTGTTCGCGGCGCTCTTCATCGGCGGGCTGCTCGTGTATTCGATCCTCGTCGGCGTGACTTACTTCTCCTATTGGGCGAACTCTTGGTTAGCGTCGAGACGGGCGGGCGATTGAGGAGACCTGCTCGCAGCTCGGGAATCCACCCGCCCTTATGAAATCGTTTCGGGGGAACATCGCTGGCCCGCCTCTGGCTTTGTCACTAGCACTACTCTCATATGCGAACGAGAGCCATCTGAACCATAGACATGAAGATCAAGATCGTTCTTGAACCTCAGGAGGAGGGAGGCTATACAGTGTACGTTCCTTCGCTACCTGGCTGCGTTTCCCAGGGCGAGACGTACGACGAGGCGGTCGAGAACATCAAGGAGGCCATCGGCCTTCATCTCGAGTTCGACACGGAAGTGGTCACGCACGCCTGAATCCCATCCAGATGTGTCAGTACCGAAAGCTTTATCGTAATGCAAATCATTACATTGTAATGATGAAGTCCGTTCAGCTTCGCCTTCCCGATAAGGAGCTCGAGGAGATGGACAGCTTGTCGGAAGAGATGAAGATGTCCCGCTCAGAGGTCGCCCGCAACGCCCTCCGCGAAGGGCTAAGGAAGCTCAGGATGGAAGTCGCCGTCAGGAGGTACCTAGACGAGGAGCTGAGCCTCGGCGGGGCTGCCGATTCTGCCGGAGTGACTATCCACGAGATGGCCAGCTTCCTGTCGAAGGTGGGGGTTCCCTTCTTCCGCTATGCGCCTTCCGAGCTCGAGCGGGACACCGAAAGGGCGAAGGAATGGATGTGATGCGTGTTTTTGTCGACTCCTCGACAATGATAGCCCTTCTGAGCATCGGGCGACTGGACCTGCTTCGCGATTTGCTCGGCGAGGTCTGTGTCACACCGGAGGTTGTCGCTGAGGTCACTGCCAAAGAGGGGCCGCAGAAGGAGGCTTTCCATGGGGCCATGGCGGGATGGATCAAGGTCGTCGAGACGAAGGGCGATCTGGAGCGATACCTGAAGCAAGGGCTCGGGAGGGGCGAGGCGAGCATATTCCTCTCGAGGGACAGGCTGATCGTGGATGACAGGGTCGCAAGAACACTGGCTCAGGCGGAGGGAAGGGACTTCACGGGACTCCTTGGCCTGATGGTGGCGGGCGCGGATGCCGGGTTGCTGAAGAAGAAGGAGGCTCTGCAAGTTCTGGATGAGCTGGTCGAGAGCGACTTCAGGGTTTCGACGCCGCTCTACAAAGAGCTACGGAAGAGGTGGGAGTGAGCCCGCCCGTATGAAATCGTTTCAGGGAAACACTTAACCTCACGTCAGCGATTCTCACGACAGGAGGGATACGATCGTAAGGATCTCCTGGATGGACAGGGACGCCAAGATCAGGTTGTACGCCAAGGTCATGGCCAAGGCATTTCTCATAGCCTCGGTGGTGGACGCGGTTGCTGTCGGCATCCTCCTGATAGTCGGCTATGGCACTTCACGGCCTGAACTCTCCTTCATGTTGGCCCTCAGCCTGCTCATGATCCTAATGGGAATCGGAATCTCAGGCACTGTGCTCTACCTGTCGGGCGGGCTTCCGGTGCTGTATTTCGATACTTGGGCGGGCGGAGTCCTTCTTGTGGCCATCGGTCATAGCTTCTCTTTGCCTAGCGTGCTAGGTCTAAATTGGAGGAGTCTTGTCTCACTTATCCTCAGCTGGGCCTTCCTTGTGGGCACGATAGGTCTCAACTATGTTGCCGTGCGGAAGCTCACACGGCCCAAGTGAAATCGTTTCGGGGTAACTGCTGCGGGAATCGAGCAGATGAGCATCGAAATCCTTGAGTCCAATTCGTCAAGCGCTTCTAAGCGGAGGTGAAGCGGAGTGGGTGTGGAGGGGAAGTGGAGGGGAAGTGGAGGACCACTAGTGAGACATAGGAGAAAGAGTGGAGAAACAGTGGAGAAGCACTGGAGGCAAAGGTTCATAAAAGAAATAAGGTGGGGAGCCCGGAACTCCCCTTTTCGCGCATTTTGGAATGTCCCTGAGGCTGTAGCTACATCAGCTCCTCAAGGATTTCCTCTGGTGGTCGGATCTCTTCGGGGAGGTCCAGCACGACCCGCAGGCCGAGCGTCTCGCTCTCGACGGTCATCGGGACGTCGATCTCGAGGACGTCATGGATTGTCTCCACTATTTCCTCAAGGCCCGCCCGCCTCAGGACTATGTCGTATGGCACGTCCTGCACGGACATGGCGATCCCGAAGGTACCGTCGGAGAGGTCCTTCTGGAAAAGGGTCTTGCGACCCCTCCTCAGGATGAACCAGCAGCCGTCCAGGTCGGACTCGTCCACGCTTCCCTCGAAGACCACGGGCAGCTTGATCTCCTCGACTCCTGCAGTGTGGGCTTCCAGCCATCTCTTCATGAAGAGATTGAAGCCGGTCATCCCCTCTGCGAGGGCGTCGAAGAGCTGTTGCTGTGCCGTCAACAGGCCTTGCCAGGTGTCCACTCCCTTGGAGAAGATCAGCCTGTGCCTGACCTGCAGCGGTGTCCGCGGGTTCGAGGGTACAGTGTACTCCCTCAGGTAGTGGACGCCCTTCCATCTGGAGGCCGTCATGCTCTTCCCGATGGTTCCGCTGAACCTCGTTCCGAAGATGTTCTTCACTTCCACTTTTTTTTCACCTCCTTTTAAGTTCTCTGGGTGGCGCCGTTCCAGGCGATCTGACACAGGTCGGGGCGGAAAATATAGTCTGGCAGGAATTCTTCGGAACGTGTACACTTTCGAGTATGAATGCAACTGTGTAGGGGTACAACAGATGTTCAACATAACAACAAGTGTTGTGGGGCTGTATCATAACAAAACTATCATATACGTCAGAAAAGATGACTGGCCTCATGAAGGTCGTTATGGAACTCCCGCCGGAGATATACGAGCATCTGTCAGCGGTCGCCCGAGCGATGGAGATGAGCATCTCGCAGTTCGTGCAGGTCGCCCTGGAGAACCAGTTCGCCCTGGAGGGGCTCGAGGTGGGGGAGCGAATCGGCGCCAGATCCCTCGCCCGCTCGCGGGAGCACGCCCTCGTGGACCCCTGGCGGGGGCTGCGCGGGAGCGATATCCCCTGGGACAGCCTGAAGGTGGAGGAGGAGTACCACGCGTCGTCGACGGTGCTCTGGGGACAGGTCAATCGCCTCTTCCCGCTCAAGGTCTCCCTGCGCGTGCTGGCCAGCCTCAAGGAGAGAGTCCCGCTCAAGGTCTTCCACATAGAGGCGACGGAGGCGGCGGTCCGCGTCCGCATGCACCTCGAAGCCTTGGACAGGACGAACCTCATCCCGCGGGGCGAGAGGCTCGCGGCGGGCTTCCCGAAGAACGTGGACAAGTCCAAGCGGCGGTTCCGCAACCACTTCCTCTGCCACCTCGTGCGGGGCAGGAGACCGGCGGGCGCCCTGGCCCACCTGGGTTTCGTCGCGCTCTCGCGGGAGCCCGAGACCGTTTCGCTGACGTATCCGGGCATGGACTTCGCCCGCCTCAAGAACCCCATGTTGGAAGCCCCCTCGACGGAGGTCTTCAGCGGGGAGGAGATAGACTTCCTGCTGGAGTACTTCGAGCACGAGGTCAAGGGCGAGTACGAGCTCTACAGGAGGATGGCCCGCTGGATAGCGTCGGGGGAGGACACGCCCGACAGGCTGACGGCGAAGATGCTCGTGGGGAGCTCCAAGTCCGTGAAGGTCGTGAACACCATGCGGGCGGGCGCTCTCGGTCGGATGCAGGAGCTCGGTCTGGTGAGGCGCGAGCGGGACGGGAGGCGGGTGAGGTATCACGTGCGGGAGCGGGGAGAGCGGCTGCTGGGTTGAGGCGTACGATCGCATCAGGGTGATTGAGCATGGCGGGAAGCCTTTTTCTGACGTGAACCCCATTAGGAAGAGATTACGAAGGAGGTGAGAATGTGACTAGGAAGAAGAGCGGTCCGATCGAGCCACCTCGTCTCACGTGGTCCGCCTTTATCGCTCAAGTTCTTGAAGAACTCGGCGGAGAAGCCAATTTGCCTGCGATATATGAGCACATCGAGGCTAGCAGAAGCGCCTTCATCCAGAAGAAGGTCGAGCAAGGTCTCAACTGGAGGATGGAGGTTAGGGCGACACTGAGCGGCGAAGGCGACGGTCGTGGGCAAGACGTCTTCAGAAGCGTCGGAAGGGGATGGTGGAGGCTGAGGGGCGTCCCCATCTCGGACAGGATGGTTGTCAAGGAAATCAGGAAGACGCTGCGGATGTTGGGCAAGGTGAAGGACATCGAGCTGGACAGGATAGAGCTGGAGTCGCACCTGAATGAGAGGAACCGGGAATCCAGGGACCTGCGGTTCGTGTATCGGATGAAGAGCTGAGGTCGGGCGGCTGAAGGAGCCTATTCGGTAGAGCGGAAGCGGGACGGGAAGTGGGTCTGAGTTCGTGGAGCGATGGGTCCTGACACGGAAGAGACAGGAGAGGAAGAAGAGACGGGTTCTGACGTTTCAAGAAGGAACAACATCGTTTCGGTTCATAATGTGAACTGGGATGGGAAGTGGAGGAGGTCGAAGATAAGGCTAGATTTGTGACAGTCTACGGCGAAGTATCTATAGTTAAGTACTTCAAACGGATTAGATGACAGAGCGTGGTGGGGATATGCCGATTCCTGTTGAATCCTTTGAAGAGAGGCTGCCAGATTACGTACATGAAATCGAGTCCGCAAATTCGGAGAGTACGAAAGCCTTCAACTTCCTGAACTTGGTCAAGGAAGTCTTCATTGGAATCAAAGCAGACTACCCTCATGTTCTCTCTCCGAAACTTGAGAAATATGTCAAATCGAAAGGTTCTCAAGTGATGATCAGGGGTAGAATTGATGCCTTGCTTGGAAACCTGATTGTTGAGTTCAAGATGCGACTCGACGAACGGAGTCTGACTGAGGCCCTGAAGCAATTGAGGACATACCTAGCGGTTCTTTGGACGGAGGGGGAACCGAGGGTTCGGTATATCGCAATGGTATCGGATGGCATCCAATTCAGGGTCTATCAACCCTCGATTGGGGAAATCAACGAATCGATTCTGCCTGAAGACATCCGTCTCGAAGAAGTCAACACGCTGAACCTCAAGAAGGAGCGGCCTCAGCGCCTTCACGAGATGGGTGGCGTAGAGCGCAACGGGGTGCATCCCGCCAAGGACGGTGGGCGTGCCGAGGACGATGCCCCGCGAGTCCACGAGCTCCCTGGCGATGTCACCGATGTCCGCGTCGGGGAGCCTGAACAGGTTGACCTCGATCCCTTCCGAGAAGAGCGCCTCGACCATCGTCTTGATCATGGTCTCCGTCGAGTTCCACATGCTCACGTACACGACGATGACCTTCTCCTTTGTCTCTCCCGAGACCCACTGGCGGTATGCGCTGAGGATCCTGTCAGGGTTCCTGTGGACGGGTCCGTGACTCGGGGCGATGATTTTGATGTCAAGGCCGCCAATCTTCTCGAGGGCCTTCACGCCCATCTTCCTGAAGGGCATCATTATCTCGCCGAAGTACCTCTTCGCGAAGGGTATCAGCTCCTCCACCTCGTCGTCATAGAACCCGTGGGCGGTGTGCAGTCCCAGGAAATCGCACGGGAACAGCACTCGGGCCTCCTCGACGTAAGTGAACATAGTCTCGGGCCAGTGCAGCCACGGGGCCTCGATGAACCTCAGGGTCTTCCCGCCCAGCGGGATCGTGTCGCCATCGTTGACCACCCGTGTTCTCTCTGCCGGGACGCCGTACTGTACCGATGCCATCTCGGCCCCCTTCTTCGTCGTGACGAGCACAGCCGACTCGCTCTTCTCCATGATACGTGGAATCGAACCAGCATGGTCGGGCTCTGCGTGATTCATTATGACATAGTCCAGTGATGCCAGCTCGGTGACTTGGCCGATTCTTGCCTGCAGCTCCTCCTCGAACCCAGGCCTCACAGTGTCCACGAGCGCGGTCTTCTGTTCGCCCTTGACGATATAGGCATTGTACGTCGTTCCTTGCGGGAGAGGGATCAGGGCGTCGAACAGCCTCTGGTTCCAGTCCCTAGCTCCCACCCAATAGACCCCATCGGATATCTCCCGTGCGTTATAGCTCTCCAATTCCATCAACTCCATGAATCCATGGTCATGTGGAAGTGACACGCGTCCCCGTCCGAATCCGGCAGGCGCGGCATGCCTTCCGCTCCCTCTGATGGGGAGGTGATAGATAAATGCAATCCCGAGAAGACCTGATTCCGTGGCTCACCGTCCGCGGCTATAGCGGAAACATTTCCAACTACACAATGACAGAGTGGCCGAGGAGGCCGAGACCCTGGATGACGTTTCATTCGTTGACAACCAGGCACACGCTCTGCGAAGAACTCCTCAAGGGCACAGGCATCGTTGTCCTGCCAGGCGCCTCCTTCGAGAGGCCCAAGGAAGGAACTCCCGTCAGACTTCCTCGAGACGTGGCGCTCTGGCACGCTTGAAGGAGTGAGAAGAATCGCGCAATGGGCATTCCGCGGGAATCGAGGAAGAATCAGCTCTCCATCTCTGCGAGCTGTTGCACTTCATCAAAGGTACCGAGCTCTTCCAGTTCGAGGTCGTCCAACCACAGGGCGTCCTTTGCTCTCGGCGCGGAGAAGAACCCGCCTACGTCCTCAGGGTCCCTCGCCTGGTGGTATTTGAGGTAGATGGAATCCTCATCCAATCCCAGGATCTCCACCTTGCCCGTTGTGTGAGACATCACGTATCTGGCCCGCTTGGCGAGACCACTCATGGTCCTCTTGGCCTCCTCGAAGATGCCGTAGCCCTCTTCCATCGGCACGGAGAAGCATCTGTTACCCCTGGTCGGCCGGCACTGGAAGAGGTAGTAGGGTGTGACGCCAGAATGGCTAAGCCGATTGAAGAGCTCGGAGATGACGTCGGGGTCGTCATTCACACCTCGTATCAGGGGCGTCTGGTTGGCGAGCAGGACGCCCGAGTCCTGTAGCAGGGCGATCGCTCTCATCGCCTGACGTGTCAGCTCCCTCGGGTGGTTGAACTGGGTCATGATGTAGATCCTTCTCTGGGGATTGCTGTGCTCACTGAGCACCCTGAGCAACATCGGGTCCCGGATTATTCTGTATGGATTGTGAGCGGGCATCTTCGTTCCGATTCGAAGCGTCTTCACGTGGGGTATGCGGCGGAAGCTCGCGAGTATGCGCTCCAGTCGCTTGGTGCTCAGGATCAGCGGATCGCCGCCCGAGAGCAGCACATTATCGATTTCATCATGCTGACCGATGTACTCGAGACCCTCGGAGATGTCCAGACTCGCCTCCTTTCTTGAGGCGGCGAAGAGCCTCTTTCTAAAGCAGAAGCGGCAGATGCCGCCACACACCTTGCTGATGAGGAATAACGCCGTCGGTGAGTACTTGTGTTGCACCCCCTTGGCGACGTAGTTGCTCTTCTCGTTGCTCGGGTCGAGGGTTCCCCCGTTGTCGAGTTCGTCCAAGCAGGGGATCACGATTCTCTTGATGGGATCGTTCGGATCATCCCAGTCTATCAGGCTGAGGTAATAGTCGTTGGACCGGAAGGGATAGATTCTTGCCACTGGCTCGAGCTCGTCCCTTTCATCCTCTGAGAGTTCAGGGATATCCTCCAGTGACTTGAAGTACCGAACTCTATCTCTCTTTGTCCCAAGTATTCTATCAACCTCCGCTCTGTTGCTTTTCGAGCTTCTTGGGCGGGCTTTTCGAGCTGTTGTTGCGGAGTTACCCTTCCCCAATGTCAATCACAAATTACCTCGTGCTGCGAAATCCTCGCGTGCTCGAGACATGTAAGTGTAGGGTCTTACTGTATAAATGCCTTGCCCATGACAGACAGACATGTTCCAGTGTCTTCTGGTCAAAGAGTACGGGAACAGTCCAGCGCCCGCATGAACTCCCATGATGCGTTCCCTGATATCCTGTGAAGAGCCAATCCAGATGGAAGTTCAGAAATGCTCCAGGATTTGCATCCACATGCCGATACCCGCTCCGAGGACGGCCATGGCTCCGAAGATGACGAGCGCCTCCCCGTAGAAGTTGACCTCAGATGACCACTTGTGGTCCTTCCGAGCGAGCAAGGCCATAAACCAGAGAAGGACGCCAGCCGAGAGCACGCTCATGCCTATTTCGGCGGCGAACGGAACGAACATACCCAGAATGAGGCCCAAGAATCCTAGAACAGTGAAGATCAACAACCGATTGGGCCTTTCAGTGGAAGGCTCGGTGTGTGATTGCATGCGGTTCTGATCCCTCCGTTCATCATCACCGCGAAACCTTATAATAGCCTCCCTGATATCTGTTGAAAGACCCATTTGAGGCTCAAACCTAGCACTCTGGCTCTTCCTCACGGGGGTAGACGGTGAACATCGGCGTATTCGTCTGCGGTCGCGGGAAAGTTCTTATCCACACATCGTGATGATTCCACGAGGAAGATGCTCGATCTCAGCGTTCTGAGGGCAAAGGACCAAGATGAAGCCCGCTTCCGAAGGTTGGTGTTCTTGATAGTCACCGCAGTCCTGGTCGTCCTCGCCGCTTTGTCCGGCTGGAAGTTGTTCATGACGGGAGGAGGATGGGCCTTCTTCACTTGGGCAGAAATGATCTACTGGTGGCCCGGGTACCTCATAGGCTACGAACGCGGATCCTATCTCCCGATCGTTGTTTCCGTTCTCTGGTGGCTGCTGCTCGGGAGAGTCATCGCCACGCTACTGATGGTCGCAAGGAGAGGTCGGCCGGAAATGCGTACTCCAGCACCCGAAGAAGAATGAGCCCCCGCGAAACCTTATAATAGCCTCCCTGATATCTGTTGAAAGACCCATTTGAGGCTCAAACCTAGCACTCTGGCTCTTCCTCACGGGGGTAGGCTGTGAACATCGGCGTATTCGTCTGCGGCTGCAGCGGGAACATCTCCAAGCACATAGACACCGGCAAGGTGGCCAAGGAGGCCGAGACCCTCGATGACGTTTCATTCGTTGACAACCAGGCCCACCTCTGCGCTCTGGCGGGGAGGGAGTACTTCCAGAAGGCAATCAAGGAGCACGAGCTCGACCGGCTGGTCATAGTCGCCTGCTCGCCGAAGCTGCACGAGGACACGTTCCGCGGCTGGGCGTCCGAGGCCGGGGTGAATCCCTACCGCGTGGAGATGGTCAACGCCCGCGAGCACATCGCCTGGGTTCACGACGACAAGAGGAAGGCGACCGAGGCGGCGATCGCGGTCATGCGCGGGACGGTGGCGAAGGCCCGCTTGATCGAACCGCTCAAGCCGAAGAGGGTGCCCGTGGAACAGTCCTGCCTCGTAATCGGGGGCGGCGTGGCGGGGATCCAGGCGGCGCTCGACGTCGCGGACAACGGCTTCAAGGTCTACCTGCTGGACAAGGAGCCCAGCATCGGTGGCAAGATGGCGCAGCTGGACAAGACCTTCCCGACGCTGGACTGCTCGGCATGCATACTCACGCCCAAGATGGTGGACGCCGCCAGACACGAGAACATCGAGCTTGTCACGTACGCGGACGTCAAGGACGTGCAGGGCCATGTGGGTGACTTCACCGTGCGCGTGCTGCTGAAGCCGCGATACATAGACATGGACAAGTGCGTCGGCTGCGGCGTCTGCGCCGAGGAGTGCAGGATGGCGGGCCGCATTGACAGCGAGTTTGACATGAACCTCGGCAAGCGGGGGGCGGCGTACATACCCTTCCCCCAGGCGGTCCCGCTCAAGTTCCTCATCGACCCGGAGACCTGCCTTATGCTCACGAAGGGCAAGTGCGGCAAGTCGCCGAAGTGCGTCGATGCCTGCGCCCGCGAGGCGATAAACTTCGAGGACGTGGAGAAGGAGATAGACCTGCACGTAGGAACGATAATCCTCTCGACGGGCTACGACTTCTACGACGCCTCTCAGAAGCCCAACCTGGGGCTGGAGCACGAGGGCGTGATTACGGGAATGGTCTTCGAGCGCCTCGTCAACGCCAGCGGGCCGACGGGCGGGGAGTTCCTCATCAACGACAAGAAGCCCAAGAAGGCCGCCTTCATCCAGTGCGTCGGGTCGCGCGACGATTCCAAGGGCATATCCTATTGCTCGAAAATCTGCTGCATGTACACGGCCAAGCAGGCCCACATGATCCACGAGAAGATGCACGGCGGCGAGGTCGTCGTCTACTACGCCGACATGCGCGCGTACGGCAAGGGCTTCGAGGAGTTCTTCAACCGCGTGCGTGCCGAGGGCGTGGACTACCGCCGGCGGGAGCTGGACGAGGACATTCTCGTGGCGATGAAGAAAGGCGGGCTCGTGGTGAAGGCGAAGTGGCATCCGAAGTACGAGTGCGACCTGGTCGTGCTGTGCAACGGCGCGGTCCCGACCGCCGATTCAGAATTCCTATCCAACATACTCAACGTGAAGCGGAGCGAGGACGGCTTCTTCCAGGAGCAGCACCCCGCCCTGCATCCGGTGGACACGAACGAGCCAGGCATCTTTCTGGCGGGCTGCGTACAGGGGCCCAAGGACATCCCGGACTCAGTCGCTCAGGCGAGCGGGGCGGCCGCCAGGGCGAATCGCATCCTGGGCGCGAAGGAGATCTGGATCGACCCCACTATTGCGTACGTGGACACGGACCGTTGCCGATGGTGCGGTAAATGCGCTGACGCCTGCGAGTTCCGTGCCATCGAGATAGTGCAGACGAACGGCGTGCGGGCCGCGAAAGTCAATGACGTCCTGTGCAGGGGCTGCGGCGCCTGCGTGGTGGTCTGCCCGACGAACGCGATGGACATCCGCGAGTATTCGAACGATCAGATGGGCGCCGTCCTGGACGCCGCCGCGAAATGGAGGTCCTAGATGGCGTTCGAACCGAAGATACTGGCGTTCACGTGCGATTACTGCGCCTACTCGGGCACGGACCTGGCGGGCATCTCCAGGGCGAAGTACCCCTTCGACGTGCGAATCGTACGCGTCATGTGCTCCGGGCGGGTGGACCCGGGCATGATATTCCGTGCCTTCGAGCACGGGGTGGATGGCGTGCTCGTGGCGGGCTGTCACAAGGGAGACTGCAACTACCTCTACGGGAGCGAGAAGGCCGAGGAGAAGATAGGCGCCGCCAGGGAGCTGGCCGAGGCGCTAGGACTGGGAGAGGACCGCATCCGCCTGGAGTGGTTCTCAGCATCCGAGGGCAGGAAGTTCACGGAGACGATCAAGGACTTCGCGAAGGAGCTCAAGAGGCTGGGGCCGAACGCGGCGGGGGCGGTGAGATGACGCTGGAGGAGTCGATAAAGAGTACGAACGTCCAGCTGTGCTATTCCTGCGGGAAGTGCACGCTTGCCTGCCCGCTCACGCGCGGCGAGAAGGTCTACTCCCCGCGAAGGATAGTCGAGCGGATACTCGCGCACGGCGAGGAGGCAATCGACGCCGACGAGATGTGGGAGTGCCTGACGTGCAACCTGTGCACCGGCTACTGCCCCTCCGACGTCCACTATCCCGTCTTCGTGCGGGAGATCAGGGAAAAGCTCGTGGACGAGGGCTGCGAGGGCGAGTGCACGCACTCGGACGTGCTCAAGTCGGTCATGCGGCTCATGTCGGGCGGGAAGCTGAAGCAGAAGAGGCTGGAGTGGCTCGACGACACCGTGGAGACGGATGGCAAGAGCGACACCCTCCTATTCGTGGGCTGCGCGCCCTATTACGATCTCTACTTCAAGGACCTGGGCAGCCACATTGAATCCGCGAAGAGCGCGATCAGGCTGCTGAACCACGTGGGCATCAAGCCCCGCGTGCTGGAGGACGAGGTCTGCTGCGGGCACGACCTCCTCTGGACGGGGGAGAAGGAGGCCTTCGAGAGGCTGCGGGAGCTGAACACGGAGACGATAGGCAAGTCGAAGGTCAAGCGGATTATCTTCACCTGCCCGGAGTGCTACCACACGCTGAAGGAGGACTACGACCTCGCGGGCGTGGAGCTGGTGCACCTGTCCGTATTCCTGAGCGAGAACGCAGAGAAGCTGAAGTTCAAGGAGACGCCGAGGAAGGTGACATTCCAGGACTCCTGCAGGCTGGGCAGGTACCAGAAGATCTACGAGCCCCCGAGGGAGCTGCTGCATTCCATCCCGGGCGTGGAGCTCGTCGAGTTCGAGGACAACAGGCGCATGGCTGCCTGCTGCGGGACGTCCTGCTGGATGAACTGCGACCAGAACTCGAAGAGGATGCAGGTCGAGCGGCTGGTGGAGGCGGCGGGGATCGCTGATGCGATGGTGACGGGCTGCCCGAAATGCCTCATACACTTCCGGTGCGCCATGGACAATGAGACCGACGTAGACGTGGAGGTGACGGACCTCTTCACCTTCCTCGCTGATTCGTTGGAGGAAGCAGGATGAGCGAGAAGATCAGGATTGGGGTCTTCGTCTGCCACTGCGGCCTGAACATAGGCGCGACGGTCGACTGCGCGGCGGTGGCGGAGCACGCGAAGAAGCTGCCCCACGTCGTCTACGTGGAGCACAACATGTACACGTGCTCGGAGCCCGGGCAGCTGCAGATCAAGAACGGAATCAGGGAGCACGACCTCAATCGCGTGGTCGTTGCCTCATGCTCCCCGCGAATGCACGAGCCCACCTTCCGGGCGACGGTCGCCGACGCGGGACTGAACCCCTTCCTCTTCGAGATGGCGAACATCCGCGAGCACTGCTCCTGGATCCACAAGGACAAGGAGGCGGGGACGGAGAAGGCGAAGAGGCTCGTGGAGCTGTCCGTGGCCCGCGCCGCGCTGCTGGAACCGCTCGACAGCAGGGAGGTCGGCGTGACCAACACGGCCCTGGTGATCGGAGCGGGCGTGGCGGGGATGCGCGCCGCGACGGACATCGCGGACAGGGGATACGACGTCCACCTCGTCGAGCGGGAGCCATACATGGGCGGGAAGGCCGCCTGGTTCAGCAAGATGTTCCCGCTGCGGAAGTGCGAGGAGACATGCGTGGGCGACTGCCCGCACTGCTTGCTCGTGCCCGAGTTCGAGGAGGTGCTGGACAACCCGCGAATAACGCTGCATCTGAACTCCGAGGTGGCGAGCATCGACGGCTACGTCGGCAACTTCAAGGCGACCATCCGCACGCAGCCGATCTATGTAGACCGCGAGAAGTGCACCTATTGCGGTGAGTGCACGGAGGTCTGTCCTGTTTCGGTGCCGGACGAGCGCAACTATGGTATGCAGAAGAGGAAGGCGATATACCTGCCCTCAACCGGGATTGTGCCCCGCTCGTACGTGATAGACGACACTGTCTGCAGCCACTTCGTTGGCGGGAAGTGCGCGAAGAAGCCGTCATGCGTGAAAGCGTGCAAGTTCGGCGCCATCGACCTGAAGGAGAAGGAGCGAACGCAGGAAGTGGACGTCGGAACGATCGTCGTCGCGACGGGCTTCGACAACTACGACCCGACGAAGAAGGAGGAGCTGCACTACAAGCATCCGCGGGTGATCACGGCACCGGAGTATGAGAGGCTGTCCGCCTACACTGGCCCGACGGATGGGAAGCTGGTCATCGACGGCATCGAACCCAAGCGGGTGGCGTTCATATCCTGCGTCGGCTCGCGCGAGAAGGAAGGCAACGAGTACTGCTCCCGCGTGTGCTGCATCTTCACGGCGAAGCAAGCTCATTCCGTTTTGAAGAAGCTGCCCGACGCGAAGGTCGCCGTCTACTACACGGACGTCCGCGCGTTCGGGAAGGGCCACGAGGAGTTCTACCAGAAGGTGCTGGACGAGGGCGTGGACTACCGGCTGCGCGAGCTGGAGGACCCGCTAAAAGTCACTATCAATAATGATAACATCAAGGTCAGGTGCAAAGGGCACAAGGACTTCAAGGCCGACCTGGTCGTCCTCGCGACGGGACTGGTGCCCCAGCACGATTCACCCGAGATCTGCAGGCTGCTGAACCTCTCGCTGTCGGGGGACGGCTTCTTCATGGAGGCGCATCCGAAGCTGAGGCCGATAGACACGTTCACGGACGGCGTCTTCCTAGCGGGCTGCTGCCAGGGGCCCAAGGACATAGCCGACTCGATGGC
The DNA here is from genome assembly GCA_022848865.1 of Candidatus Thermoplasmatota archaeon. Classification (NCBI taxonomy): domain Archaea; kingdom Methanobacteriati; phylum Thermoplasmatota; species Thermoplasmatota archaeon. Next base: position 20,748 of record JAJISE010000004.1, read on the forward strand.
GCAGGCGTCCGGAGCCGCCGCCAGGGCGTGCGGGATACTCTCCAAGATGGCCCTCACGCTCGGAGTGGAGACCGCCTTCTCGGACGAGACGTGCATCGGCTGCGGGACCTGCGTGGTGGTCTGTCAGTTCGGCGCGATAACGCTGGAGGAGATCGATGGTGAGCTGCGCGCGGTCGTGAACGAGGCCCTCTGCAAGGGCTGCGGGACGTGCATAGCCGCCTGCCCGTCGGGTGCGATGCAGCAGCGCCATTACACGGACGAGCAGATACTGGCGATGATAGAGGCCGTGGCGGGAGGTGGCGCGTGACATTCGAGCCCAACATCCTCGCCTTCTGCTGCAACTGGTGCTCGTACGCCGCCGCCGATCTGGCGGGGATCGGGAGGATGGACCAGCCCACGAACATCAAGATCGTGCGCGTCATGTGCTCCGGGCGGGTGAAGCCCGAGTTCGTCATCAAGGCCCTCTCGGACGGCGTGGACGGTGTGCTGATCCTGGGCTGCCACATAGGCGACTGTCACTACGTGACCGGGAACCACAGAACGCTGAAGCGCTTCCAGGTCCTCGAGAGACTGCTCGAGCACATAGGGATAGACCCGCGAAGGATACGCCTGGACTGGGCGTCCGCGGCGGAGGCGGAGCCGTTCTCGAACATGATCAGGGAGTTCACGGAGCAGATACGTGAGCTCGGACCGAATCCGTATGCTGGTTCTTATGCTTGAAGACATCCGCAAGCTCGTGAAGAGGACCCTGGACGGGGGAAAGGTGGACGGAGTCCTCGCTCTCTGGCGGGAGAACGGGCGCGTGGGCCCGCACCTCTTCGTGAAGGGCGACGACGTCTCCACGCTGGAGATAGACCCGAAGTACAACCTCGCGGCCGTGGCCATCCTTGCGCTGGCGTCGGGAGTGAAGAAGATCGCGCTCATCGGGAGGGGATGCGACGAACGAGCGCTGGTGGAGCTGTTCAAGCGGTATCAGATAGATGAGGATGCGATCGAGTTCATCGGCATGGCATGCAGCGCGGAGCAGGCGCAGGCGTGCGAGTGCGACATCCCGTACCCGACGGAGATCCGATTCGGCGAGAAGGTGAAGGGGGTAGTCCCTCCCGAGCTGGAGGACCTCACGGAGATGTCCCTGGACGAGCGGTTCGCCTACTGGCGGGACGTGTTCGCGAAGTGCATCAAGTGCTACGGCTGCAAGAACGCCTGCCCGGTGTGCGTGTGCCAGGACTGCGTGCTCGAGGACCCGATGTGGGTGAAGAAGGGCGAGATACCGCCGGAGTTCCCGATGTTCCATCTGATCCGGGCGTATCACATGGTCGACCGCTGCGTGCACTGCTACGAGTGCGAGGAGGCCTGCCCGATGGGGATACCGCTGACGCTGCTCTACAGGCAGCTGAGGCAGGACATGAAGGAGCTGTTCGACTACCTGCCCGGGGCGAGCGATGCGAAGCCGCCGCTGACGACCGTGCTGGAGGACGAGAAGCTGGAGGAGGGCGCATGAGCTACCAGAGCGTGCTGACGACCTGCCCGTACTGCGGCTGCGGCTGCCAGTTCTACCTGCAAGTGGTCAACGGGAACCTCGTTGGCATAGTGCCGGACAAGACGCACCCGATAGCCGAGGGAGCGCTCTGCATCAAGGGATGGAACGCGCACGTGTTCGTCCAGTGCGAGGATCGGCTGCAGAAGCCCCTGATTAAGGAGGACGGCGAGTTCCGCGAGGCCACTTGGGACGAGGCGCTGGACCTGGTGGCGGAGAAGCTCGGCGAGATCAAGGAGAGGCACGGGCCTGACGCTATTGCCACTCTCTGCAGCGCGAAGTGCACGAACGAGGAGAACTACCTGCTGCAGAAGCTGACGCGCGCGACCATAGGGACGAACAACGTGGACCACTGCGCCCGCCTGTGCCACGCGTCGACAGTGACGGGGCTCGCGCACGCTTTCGGAAGCGGGGCGATGACGAACAGCGTCCCGGAGATCGACGATTCTGATGTTATCCTGATCACTGGCTCGAACACGATAGAGCAGCACCCGCTGATAGGGTCGAGGATGGTGAAGGCCCGCGAGAGGGGTGCGAAGATCATCCTCATCGACCCGCGAAGGGTCCCGATGCGCCTGTTCTCCGACCTGTACCTGCAGTTCATCCCGGGGACGGACGTCGCCTGGCTGAACGGCATGATGCACGTCATCCTGAAGGAGAAGCTGCACGACAAGAAGTACATCAAGGAGCGCACGGAGGGCTTCGAGGACTTCGAGAAAGTGGTGAAGAAGTACGATCCGAAGACCGTGGAGAAGATCTGCGGGATCCCCGCCAACCTGCTCGAGGAAGCCGCAAGAATGTTCGCGAAGGCCGAGCGGGGCTCGATATTCTACTCGATGGGGATAACTCAGCACATCACGGGAACGGACAATGTGAAGTCCGTTGCGAATCTGGCGATGCTCACGGGAAACGTCGGAAAGCGCGCGGCGGGAGTGAACCCGCTCAGAGGGCAGAACAACGTGCAGGGCGCGTGCGATGTCGGCGCGTTGCCCAACGTGTATCCAGGGTATCAGGCGGTCGCAAACGAGGACGCCGCGAAGAAGTTCGAGAAGGCCTGGGGGACGAAGCTCTCGCGGGAGCCCGGGCTGACGATCGTGGAGATTACGGATGCCGCCAGAGAGGGCAATGTGAAGGGCATGTACATCGTGGGCGAGAACCCGATGATCAGCGACCCGGACATCGAGCACGTGAGGCAGGGGCTGGAGGCCCTTGACTTCCTCGTGGTGCAGGACATCTTCATGACGGAGACCGCCGCTCTGGCGGATGTGGTGCTTCCCGCTTCGAGCTATGCGGAGAAGGAGGGAACTTTCACCGCCACGGACAGGCGGGTCCAGCGGGTCCGCAAGGCGATAGAGCCTGTCGGCGAATCCCGCGAGGACTGGAAGATCATAATCGACATCGCCAAGCGCCTTGGCGGGAAGGGATTCGACTTCGAGTCGCCCGCCGAGATCATGGACGAGCTCGCATCACTTGCACCGATATATGGCGGGGTGTCCTTCGCCCGCCTGGACGCCGGGGAGGACCTGCTCTGGCCCGTGAAGGACCCCGGGCACGCGGGAACGGAGTTCCTGCACGAGGGGCAGTTCACCCGCGGGAAGGGAGTCTTCTCACCGATAGAGTTCAGGGAGGCGGACGAGCTTCCCGACAAGGAGTACCCGTACATCTTGACGACGGGGCGGCTGATGTTCCAGTACCACACGGGTACGATGACACGAAGAACGCCCGCCCTCGAGTCGGAGAGCCCGAACCCGTTCGTGGAAGTGAACCCCGAGGACGCGAAGGAGCTGGGCATCAAGGACGGCGACTGGCTGGAGGTGTCGAGCCGCAGGGGGAGCATAAAGATCCAATCTCGCGTCGCCAACATCGTCGGGAAGGGCGTTGTTTTCATCCCGTTCCACTACGCGGAGGCGGCCGCGAACGTGCTCACGAACCCAGCTCTGGACCCCGATTCGAAGATCCCGGAGCTGAAGGTCTGCGCGGTGGCCATGAAGCCGCTGACAAAGTGATCCAAGCCTTGGATATCGGAGCCTCCGATCCCGCGATTCCCGGAGAGACCGAAAGCTCGCTGTCGAATCACAAGCTATTTCTCATATAGTTCCATACACTGGCATCCAAAGTGAATGCGGGATGCACTCTGGTAAAGCCAAATCGAAGAGGCGAAAGCTCGGCTTGGACGAGCTAGTGGCCATCGGGATCGGCGGCATGATAGGCAGCGGCATCTACTCGCTCCTGGGTGTGGCCGTCCGCATAGCTGGCGGGTATGCTTTTCTCGCCTTTCTCCTGGCAGGAGCGATCGCTCTCTTCAGCGGGTACTCCTTCGCCAAGCTGGGGAGAGCCAGCAAGACGAATGAGGGGGCCTTCAGGTACATCCTGATGGCGTCGGGCAGTCGGGCCTTCGCGGGCTTCAACGCGTGGATGATGGTCCTCGGGTACATCGGCACCGTTGCCCTGTACGCCTACACTTTCGGCGCGTACTGCGCGTCCTTCTTCGAGGGTTATGCCAGCTACGCTGTGACAAGGAGCGTGCTGGCCGTCGTCGTGATAGCGGTATTCGTCGTCGTGAACCTCATGAGGGTGGAATCCTTCGGAAGGTTCCAGCTGGTCCTCGTCTCCGCGGGAATAGGCATCCTGCTCATCTTCTGCGTCGTGGGGGCGATCCACCTCGGTGTGGGGAACTCGGTGACTATAGAGAGCACTGACCCGCTCCTGATCCCCATCTCGGCAGGCATCATATTCGTGGGATTCCAAGGGTTCGAGCTCGTGACGGCATCCGTGAGGGATGCGAAGTCGCCTGAGAGGAACATCTCGAGGGCGATCTACATCTCCATAGTCATCACCATCCTGCTGTATCTTCTCGGGACCATCGCGGCCACCTCCGTCCTGACGCCCGCCGAGATCCTCAGGTTCGAGGAACGTGCGCTGGGAGAGGCGGCGGTTCCCATCTTGGGAGGATTCGGGTTCCTCCTCGTCGGCATAGGCGCCCTCATCGCAGCGGCTGGAGCGATCAACGCGACAATATTCGGCACAGCTCGATTCGCCAAGGACGTGTCCAAGAAAGGCATCATGCCATCCGTCTTCTGCAGGACGAAGGCCGACAGGGGAACGCCGTACGCCGGAATACTCATGATCGGCTTCTTCTCCGCCGTTCTGACGCTGACCGGGAGCTTGGAGGTCATAGCCGCCTTTGCCAGCATAATCTTCCTCCTCCTCTACGGGTTCGTCTCCCTGGCGAATCTGAAGCTCAGACTGCAAACTGGAAGTCCCGCTTGGATTCCTCTTGTGGGCTCCGCGCTCTGCTTCTTCTCCCTTGCTGCCGTCGTGATCTACCTGGGCCTGAGAGGCCCGCAGACCCTCCTGACCATCGGGATCATGTTCCTGGCGCTTCTCGTTCTGTGGCTTGCCTATCAGAGGTTTGCGGGAATGTCCAAGGAAGGACGCGGGACTTGACCGTTCACGCGTGAAACGAGAACTGGAGTGAAAGGTTTATCAATATCCTTCTCCTAGTGTCGCGCGCAAGATGAGCTTAGGGCGTCTGAGGCAGCGGATCAGGGACACGAGCGAGAGAACGGACCTCGCCTCAACATCGAGAAGGTATTTTGTGCTGGGAGCGTTCGATGGGACCCTCATCGTTCTCGGTGTCGTTCTGGGTGCATACGCTGCTGGCGTGGCCTCGGAGCACATGGAGATAATACTCTTCGCGGGGCTGTCGGCGGCAGTGGCTCTCTCTGTCTCCAGCGCTGTCGGGGCCTATGAGGCCGAGCGCGTGGAGAAGCTCCTCTCGAGGGCAAGCATCGAAAGGGCGCTTCTGACCGATGTGAGCGAGGAACAAGCCGAGGTCTTCAGGTTCGCCACCCTGCTCAGTGCCCTCGTTCACGCGTCCGCCCCGCTGATCGCAGCGACGGTTCCTCTTATTCCTTTCGTCATAATCCCGGACCTGGGGATGGCTGTTCTCACTTCCGTTGTGATGACTCTGAGCGTGCTCTTCATCTTGGGCGCTTACTTGGGCAACCTGGTGAAGGAAAGGGTGTTTATGACGGGGATGCGGTTCGTTCTCGCAGGTCTGGCGACGGCTGTCATCCTGTTCGCCATCGGGATGGTCAACTGACGGGCTCGGCACGCACATGCAAGGCCACCTGGTCCTGCCCTGCACGGTACCTTTAAAGTCGCTGAAGGAATAGCCTTCTGAATGGCGTTCCGCCGACTCCGGTACGAGGGAATGAACCTGGGCACCCAGCGCATCGAGAACCTCACGGACGGAATGTTCGCGATAATCATGACCATCTTGGTGCTGAATCTCTCATTGCCTGTCGTGACGGGATCCGGGTCGGATGACCTTTCGGAGAGGCTCATCGAGATGTTGCCGGACATCTGGGCCTACGCCTTGAGCTTCGCTGTGCTGGCCGTCGCGTGGATGTTGCATCACTATCAGTTCAGCTTCATCAGGGACACCGACAGCTTGCTCCTTTGGTTGAACATAATCTTCCTGATGTTCGCATCGCTGATACCCTTCAGCACCGTGCTCCTGAGGGAGCCGGACCAGGCGGTCGCGCTCAGGGTCTACGATACGAACATCTTCCTGGTCCTGCTCGCGCTCTACGCACTTTGGTGGTACGCCACCCGCGGTTGCCGCCTGGTGGACACGAACATCGAAAAGCGGGCGGTTCGCCTGATGAAGGTCACGCTCATCGCGGGCATGGCGTTCTTCGCGGTAGGAGTCGCACTCACCTTCTTCGATGCTGGAATCAGCGGTGGATTCCTCAGTGCGCTCGGCACATTATACGTTATCTTGACAGCGCTGGGAGCACATCGTGTCGGGCAATTGGCGGCTTGTGAGAGTGAGCAATCACAGGTCTGAAGAGAAGACAGAGCTTGCGCATGAATCCTGCTTCCGCACCAGCCGTCTGTCCTGTGCCGTTCCGACTCGCAAGCTACTTCACGGGCCATATGGGAGCAACGACCCTCCCGTACACTTCGTTCAGCACCTGAGCCAGGGCAGTGTATATGGACGAGAGCCCGCAGATTATGCCTTCGTAGCCCGCGATCTGCGTTATGGTGGAGTTGCCCGTGGCGTGTCCCAACGCCAGCAAGACGAACAGCAGTGTCAGGCTGCCGAAGATGAACTGGAGCGCTCTGTTCAGCTTCAACGTGGCTATGAACATGACCGCGGTGAACAAGCCCCACATGGACAGATAGGCGACCATCGCGGAGTCGCTGGCGGCCTCGCCCAGTCCCAGCTGTGGCATCACGAGCAGGCCGACCAGGGAGAGCCAGAAGAGGCCGTAAGAGGTGAACGCCAATGTCCCGAACGTGTTGTTCTTCTTCCACTCCATTGCCCCCGCGATGATCTGGGCTATGCCGCCGTAGAAGATGCCCATGGACAGTATCATGGTCCCCAACGCGAAGAAGCCCGCGTTGTGAAAGTTCAACAGCACCGTGGTCATCCCGAAGGCCATCAGGCCGAGCGGCGCGGGGTTGGCAGTCGTGTCCTTTATCTCCGTGGTCGATTCAGGCGATTCTTGCTGCATAATCATCACATCCAGAACTGAAGATTCACTCCATGGCCATGAAGAAGTCCTAATCCTCCATCGTGGACAGGTCGCCCGCCGGAAGTCCGAGCTCCCACGCCTTCAGGACGCGCCGCATGATCTTCCCGCTCCTCGTGACGGGCAGCTTGTCCTTGAACTCGATCTCGCGCGGGACGGCGTGGGCCGCCAGCCCTGTCTTGACGAACAGCGCTATCTCCTTCTTCAGCTTCTCGGAGGGCTTGTATCCCCTCCTCAGCTGAACGAACGCCTTGATGATGTCGCCACGGATCGGATCGGGCTTCCCAATGACGCCCGCCACCGCGACGGCAGGATGCTCGATGAGCTTGCTCTCCACCTCAAAGGGACCGACGCGCTCGCCGGCGGTCTTGATGACATCGTCGATTCGACCCTGGAACCAGAAAAAGCCGTCCTTGTCCATGTATGCAGAGTCCCCGCTAAGGAACCAGGGGTCGTTCTCGAAGTAGGACTTGTACTTCTTCGGGTTCTTCCAGATTTTGCGCATCATGCCCGGCCAGCCCTTCTTGATGGCCAGATTGCCTATCTCGTTGGCCGGGAGAACGTTGCCATCGTTGTCGATGATCGCCGCCTCGACCCCCGGGAGCGGGCGTCCCATGGAACCCAGACGGACCTCCATCGTGGGGACGTTGGCGATGAGCATGTGACCGGTCTCGGTCATCCACCAGTTCTCGTGTATGGTGCGACCGTCGTAGGCCTCCCATCCCCATCGGATGACCTCGGGGTTGAGCGGCTCGCCGACGCTGACTATGTACCGCAGGCTCGAGAGGTCGTACTTCTTGGCGGTGTCAGTCCCGGCGGCCATGAGCAGCCTGAACGCCGTGGGGGCGCTGTACCAGACCGTGATGCCGAGCTCCTCGATCGTCCAGTACCAGCTCTCGGGATTGAACCGACCGCCGCGGATGACGTTGGAGACGCCGTTCAGCCACGGGCCGAACATTCCGTACGAAGTTCCCGTCACCCACCCCGGGTCGGACGTGCACCAGTAGATGTCGTCCTCGTGAAGGTCGAGGACCCATCGAGCGGTCAGTAAGTGCCCGACCATCGCGTTCTGGACGTGCAGGACGCCCTTGGGTTTGCCCGTCGAGCCGGACGTGTAGTGGAGAATGAGCGGGTCCTCCCGCTTGAGCCACTGGATCCTGTCGAGCTTCTTGGAGGCCGAGTCCATCTCCTCCTTCCAGCTTACCTCGCCCTCTTCGAGCTCGTCCTGGTCAGCATCTATCACGAAGACGTGCTTCAGCGCGGGAAGGTCCTTCTTCGGTATCCTGTCCTTCATGAAGCTGGCGGTGACTATGGCGACCGCAGCGCTGTCCTGCATCCTGTCGCGGATGGCGTCCGCCATGAATGCCTCGAACAGCGGGCTGGGTATGGCGCCCACCTTGAGGATCCCGAAAATGCTGACGTACACCTCCGGCGAGCGGGGAGCGAACGTGAATACCCTGTCGCCCTTCTTGACGCCGTACTTGCGGAGGACATTGGCGAACCTGTTGGAGAGGAACATCATCTCCTGGAACGTGTACTTCTCGTACCTCTCGTCGTCGATGTAGTAGAGGGCGACCTTGTTCTTGCGCCACGTCTCGACGTGCCTGTCTATGGCCTCGTGGGCCATGTTCACCTTTCCAGTCTTGTGCCAATCGAACTCCTTCTCCCAGTCCGCCCACTTGAAGCCTTTGACGGCCTCCTCGTACAGCTTCATGTTGGGCTCTTCTTCGAAGGTCTTCTTTCGGAACTCAAGCTTCCTCTTCGGCATAGGGCTCACCAATTCTTCGTCGTTCCCCCGCACCGCGGATTGGACCGCCAGGGGAACCCCCGTTGAGGGGATTCACTACTATTTCGCATCGCACTATTAACCTTTGCATCGGGAGACTGCGGGCTCCTCGGTTCGAACGACCACCCGTCCCCGCAACAGGCACTGCCGATGCCGGCTATTCCTTCCCGCCCCAGCGGCTGATCATGATGATCAGGATTATCATCACGAACGTAAGTATGAGCGCCGTGACCATGAAGTATATCCAGCCCGCCAGGTCAGGTGTCGCCGCCAGGTCGATCCCCGCCAAAGCGAAGCCGCTCATCACGACCTCCTTCCATACGAGAGCGATCACGAAGCCGAACGCCGCAGCCAGGGAAGCCGCTATGGTGACCCGCACCTCCCTGACCGTCAACTTCCTCTCATCTTCATCCTCATCCATTCAAAGCACCTCTGAGCCCTGGGAAGGTCTGCCCAATGATAAGGCTTTTTAACCCGCCCCCGATGCCTACGACGATAGCCGTATGACCCTTCTGGAAGAGGACAAGATCGAGAGGACAATCAAGAAGGTTCCGAAAGAGTCGTTCACGGTCCTCGACTTCATGGACGTGTTCCAGGGGCTCTATCCAGAGGATTGGGAACGCTTGGTCCAGCGGTTTGGCGAATATGGCGAAAAGAAGGGCTACACGGTGACGACCTACCTCTCGAACAGGCTCGATCTCTATTCTCAGAAGTCTAACTCGATGCTTCGTCCCCTGGTGCGGTACAGCGAAGACAGGTCAAAGGACTACAGGAGAACGACTGGGAATGAGCGGGAGCACTTCGGCAGTCCTTGGATTGCCGTTTTCAAGAAGAAGTCCTAGCCCTGTGGAGCGCCGCAGACGTGGCAGAACTTGACGCCGGGTTGGAGAGGTGCTCTGCAATTCCGGCACTGGGGCTGTGCGGGTGGCTGGGGCTGTGCCGGCGCGGGTTGTGGCGGTTGCTGATAAGGAGCGGGCTGGGGCTGGGGATGCTGTCCATAAGTGGGCGGGGGAGCCCGGTATGCCGTGGCAGGCATCGGCTGCGTCGTCTGTCCCATACGCCGATACTCGTACCAGAGTACTGTGGCGGAGACCAGACCGCCGAAGAACCCGCCGTAGAAGCCAACATCGAGCCAATTGTTTGTGAGGTCCCAGGTCGCTGCGATGAGAATGATGCCGCCAAGGAGGGCTACTATGAAGACGACCATCGCTGCGATAGAGCCCCTTAGAATCAACGAGCGAGAGACGGGCTTCTGAAGCGCTTGAACGGAAACGAAGGCCGAATAGAAGAGCAGAATCGCCATCGGGAGAATCAGCACTATGGCAACGGAGCCTATGTTGATCCAGACCGTCTCTTCGATGTAGGTGCCGTAGTTGTACCACCCGCCGAAGTCTCCGACCAGCAGCATGATCGCGCCTACGAGACTGAATATCACCGGAATCACCAAGAGCATGGGTTTCTCATACGCCGAAGCGTACGGAGCTGCCACCGGGGCGACCGGGGCTGGTTGGGGATAAGCGCTCTCTGGCGTCGCTTGTCCAGCAAACGGGCTTCCGCACTTCAAACAGAACTTGTCCCCTTCCCTGATTGGCGCTCCACAATTCGTGCAGTTCATCCTGACCCTCCTCTGCGTTCATCATAAGCTCGTTATATTAATCTTTCTTGGGGGAGAAACATGCAGGACTGGATTGATGTCCACCCGTGTGGGCAAAGGACTTGTACGGATGCGCTCATTGCACAGCAACCGGAGGAGTGATTATGGAGAAGAAGAAGTCCGAGAGAGCGAAGGACATTGCCGGGATCTTGGGAATCGGGATGATGTTTGCCACAGCGCTCATGACGATAATCACGTGGCTGACTGCTTGGTGGAACGGCATGTCGACGGGATCCTTCACGGTGCTCGTGAACATAAACTCAATCGGGGAGATGTTCGCCGAGTTCTGGCTCATTTGGATCGTTCTAGGATTCTCCCTTTGGGGCATCTACTGGTACATGCACGAAGCTATGCTCGAGAAGGAAGAGGTGGAGTAGCCTCCCGTTTCCTGACAAAACCTTTATAGACTGGACTACCGTATTCGGCGTACCAGGTCGATATCATGATGTTCGTTGTTAGGCTCCATCCGAGATGCGAGATAGAGAGTGTGTGGAACTGGGTCGACAAGGCGTTCAGCGGCAAGAAGTCAGGTGACGTCGTTCCCCTGTACGTGTCGCAGAGAGAGGACCAGCACTACGTGGACACAATCCTGGAGGCCAAGGACGTAGAGGTCCTTGCGGAATTCCTCATCAAGCATATCCCGAAGTGCAGAGAGATAGACGACACGAGGACCGTCACGATCATGAAGCCCGCCTTCTATCCCGTTCCCGCGAGAGCGGGCAAGGACGTGAAGAGGTTCGCGATCTCCATCTCGGTCGACCCGCGCAACTATCGAACGGTCTATGACAGACTGCTCAAGATGAAGGTTCCGGAGGGCGTCTACCTGAACTACGTCGCATACGAGTTCGGCGACGACGACATTGTCATCTCCTCCCTCGCGAAGGACTGGACGACCATACGGAAGTTCGTGCGGGAGATGATACGGAACCTGCCCGGGGTCACCTCCGCGAAGCCTCACCTCATATGTCGGTCCAAGCGCTTGGCCTCGAAGCCCGTGTGGACAAAGCACCAGAAGAAGTATTCGGTCGAGAAGATGACCGGTGTCGCTCCCGAGGACAAGTGGGAGTACGACTGGACGTTCATCGACGAATGCGTCGTCTCGGGAGCTCTTCCGGACGAGGTCTAGTCCTCGATCCCGTGGGCGAGCTTGGCGGCCCTGACAGTGTTCTTCATAAGCATCGTGATGGTCATCGGACCGACCCCGCCTGGCACGGGCGATATCGCGGCGGCCTTCTCCTTGATACCTTCGAAGTCCACGTCGCCGACGAGCCTGTAGCCCCTCTTCTTCGTCGGGTCGTCCACGCGGTTGACGCCGACGTCTATGACGACAACGCCCTCCTTGACCATGTCCGCCGTGACAGTGTTCGGCCAGCCAGTGGCGGCGATGACTATGTCCGCCTCTCTCGTGAACTTGGCGATGTCATCCGTTCCCGTGTGGCATATTGTGACCGTCGCGTTCGCCCCGTCCTTCTTCTGCAGAAGTATGTTGGCGATAGGCTTCCCGACGATGTTGCTCCTTCCAACGACGACGACGTGCTTTCGTCCGGGGTCGTTCCCGCTGCGGATTAGCATCTCCTGGATCCCGTTCGGCGTGCACGGAAGGAAGAACGGGTCCCCGATCATCAGCTTGCCCACGTTGACGGGATGGAACCCATCGACGTCCTTCATCGGATCGATCGCGTACAGGACTTTGCTCTCGTTGATGTGCTTCGGAAGCGGCAGCTGCACGAGTATGCCGTGGTACGCGGGGTCCTTGTTGAACTTGTCCACCAGGGCAAGCAGCTCCTCCTCCGAGGTATCGGCGGACAGCGTCTCCGTGACCTCGTGGATGCCCAGCTTCTCGCAGGCCTTCCCCTTGTTGCGAACGTAGACCTGTGATGCGGGATCCTCCCCGACCAGGATAACCGCCAGACCGGGGGTTATGCCTTTCTCCTTCAGCTGATCGACCTCATCCTTGAGCTCAGCTCTTAGCTCCTTCGCAAGCTCCTTTCCGCTAATTATCTGCGCAGTCATTCAACTCCTCCCTTATCTCGATAGTTCAAACGATTTCCCTCTGTCTTCTTTCTCTTTTCACGAGGGTTGCAGTAGTGGAATCTTGAGGGCGTACTTAATCCTTATTGTTGGCTCCCTGCCAGTGCGTTTTGGGCGGACATCGACAATTGCACAAGGTTTTTAAGACGCAGCGGATATCCTCCCGCACCATTTGGGGGTGAGAAACTGAAGTCCGATTTGGAGATTGCTCAAGCAGCGACGATGAAGCCTATTGTGGAGATCGCGAAGGCTATAGGCCTGGAAGAGGATGAGATAGAGCTGTACGGGAAGTACAAGGCGAAGATCAAGCTGGAGGTCATGGAGAGGATCAAGGGCAACCCTGACGGGAAGCTCATCGACGTGACAGCCATCACGCCCACACCGCTCGGTGAGGGAAAGACGGTCACTCTGATAGGGGTCTCACAGGCTCTCGCCAAGCTGGGCAAGAGCGTGATAACGACCATACGGGAACCTTCCATGGGTCCCACGTTCGGAATCAAGGGCGGCGCCGCAGGAGGCGGATACTCCCAGGTCGTGCCCATGGAGGACATAAACCTGCACTTCACGGGAGACATTCATGCAATAGGGGCCGCGAACAACCTGCTGGCGGCGATGCTGGACAATCAGATGTTCCACCCGACGTTCAGGAGGAAGAACCCGCTGAACATCGATCCGTCAACGATATCGTGGAACAGAGTCGTGGACCTCAACGATTCGGCTCTGACGAACGTCACAATCGGCACGGTCTCCAAAAAGGATATCGAGGGCTATCCAAGAGACACAGGTTACGACATAACAGTAGCGTCAGAGGTCATGGCCATCATGGCGCTGGCATCGGACCTGAATGACCTCAGGAAGCGCCTCGGAAGGATCGTCGTGGCACTGACGAAGGACGGAAAGCCCGTCACGGCCGAGGATTTCAAGGCCGCCGGTGTCGTGACCGTGGTCCTGAAGGACGCCCTGAAGCCCAATCTCATCCAGACCCTGGAGAACACGCCCGCGATAATGCACTGCGGGCCGTTCGCGAACATCGCCCAGGGGAACAACTCGATCATCGCGGACAAGATAGCTCTCAAGCTCGCGGACTATGTGATCACAGAGAGCGGTTTCGGAGCCGACTGCGGCGCGGAGAAGTTCCTGAACATCAAGTGCAGGGTCGCCGGCTACAAGCCCAACTGCGTGATTCTGGTCGCGACGATAAGGGCACTGAAGCTGCACGGTGACGCCTTCGATTTCCCGCCGGGCAAGACACCGCCCAAGGAAGTCCTCGAGGCGGAGAACGTAGAGGCCGTGGAGAAGGGCAGCGTGAACATGATCAAGCACATAGAGAACCTCAAGAAGTTCGGCGTGCCTGTGGTGGTCGCGGTCAACAGGTTCGCCTCGGACACGGACGCCGAGGTGGATGCCGTGGTGAGGATCGCCAAGGAGAACGGTGCGGACTTCGCTGTGGATGGCGACTTCCACGCGCGAGGCGGTGATGGTGCCATCAAGATCGCGGAGGCAGTGGTCGCTGCATGTGACATGCCCAGCGACTTCAAGCTCCTGTACCCGGATGACATGCCCATCGCGGAGAAGATAGAGACGATCGCGAAGGAGATATACGGTGCAGATGGCGTGGAGTTCTCGGAGGAGGCGCAGAGGAAGATCGAGCTGTTCACGAAATACGGCTACGACAACCTGCCCATTTGCATGGCGAAGACGCACCTGTCCATATCGCACGATCCCAAGCTGAAGGGGCGCCCGTCGGGATTCATGCTGCCCGTCAGGGACATCAAGCCCTCCATCGGCGCAGGCTTCCTCTATCCGCTATGCGGTGAGATGAGGACCATGCCAGGGATGCCATCGGTTCCCGCATCGGAGGCCGTGGACATAGACGAGACCGGAAAGACGGTCGGTCTGTTCTAGGGCTTCCCCTCTCCCTCGAGCACCTGCCACAGTCTTCCTGAGAGAATGTGAGGACCAGTCCTGGTCTTGGCCCAGAAGCGTCCCGTCTGTCGAACTCCCGCCGAAGGTTCTCTACCCGCTCGACAGCGACCGTCGCCATTGACAGAGAATGCCCGCGGGATCACTATTCGCCTTCCTTTCGGGACCCGAAACCAAAAGAATTAACAGTCCGCATACTGTTTTCCCTCCGGGATACTATGAAGGTTCTTGCTGTGGGAGGAGGCGCGAGAGAACACGCGATTGTGAAGTCTCTGGTGAAGGACGGCGCGAAGGTCTTTACGGTGATGAAGAACAAGAACCCGGGCCTTGCCAGAGCCTCCGAGGAGATTCTTCTCGCGAACGAGATGGACATCGAGAAGGTCGCGGGGTGGGGAAAGAGCAAAGGCGTCGATTTCGCCGTTGTGGGCCCCGAGGCACCCCTGGGCGAGGGGATTGTCGATGAGCTGGCCAGGCACGAGATCCCTGCGGTCGGCCCGACGAAGTTCGCGGCGCAGCTCGAAATCTCGAAGGAGTTCTGCAGAGACCTGCTGCGGGAGCACAAGATCCCCGGCTCGATCGACTACTGGGTGTTCGACAACGTTCCCGACCTGAAGGCCCTGCTGAAGGACTACGACAAAGACGTGGTGATGAAGCCCATCGGACTGACAGGCGGGAAAGGCGTCAAGGTCATGGGCGAGCACCTCATGACGCATGAGGACGTTCTCAACTACGCTCAGCAGATAATCGACAACAAGATCGGCGGGAGCTCCCGCTTCGTCGTCGAGGAAAAGATCGTGGGCGAGGAGTTCACCCTCCAGGCGTTCGCGGACGGCAGGCGGGTCGTGCCGATGCCCTCGGTCATGGACCACAAGAGGGCGTATGAGGGAGACACGGGCCCGAACACCGGCGGCATGGGCTCCTACTCGATGAAGAACGGGCTGCCGCAGTTCGCGACATTCGAGGAGGTCGAGGAAGCAGTTGGCATAATGCAGCAGACGGTGGACGCAATGCGCGCGATTGAGCACCCGTTCCACGGAACCCTCTACGGGGGGTTCATACTCACAAAGGAGGGACCAAGGATACTGGAGTACAACGTTCGCTTCGGCGACCCCGAGGCGATGAACGTTCTTCCACTGCTGGAGGAGAACTTCGTTGACCTGTGCGGTCAGATCATGGACTCGTCGCTGCCCTCCGCGGTCAAGTTCGCCGAGAAGGCGACCGTGTGCAAGTACGTGACCCCGGTGGGGTACGGCGTCAAGTCCCAGGCGGGCGAGAAGGTGTTCGTAGATGAAGCCAAGATCTGCCAGACTGGCGCGGAGCTGTACTACGCGTCCGTCGACGAGAGGGACAGCGACATCTACACGACGACATCGCGCTCTCTGGCCATCGTCGGAATCGACGAGGACATTGCGGAGGCCGAGCGCATGAGCGAGAGCGCCCTCCAGTACGTGAGCGGGAAGGTCTTCATGCGCCACGACATAGGGAAGCCCGACCCCATAGAGAAGAGAATCAGACGGATGGAAGCCATACGAAGAGGTGAGATAGGATAGACGTAGTTGCCCTTACCAAGAGACTCGTCACGATACCCAGCGTCTTCGGTCGTGAGTGGGAGATAGGCGAGTTCATAGCCTCCTACTTCAAGGACGAGGAGCTGGAGAGGCAGAAGGTCCACGGCTACCCGCCAAACATCATCATCAGGCGCGATGTCGATGAGAGCCGCCCGACGATCCTGCTGAACGGGCACATGGACACGGTCGAGCCCTCGTTCGAGTGGACCAAGGCTCCCTTTTCGGCCACCGTCGAGGGGGACAGGCTCTACGGGCTGGGAGCCTCGGACATGAAGGGCGGTCTGGCCGTGCTGATGGACGCATTCAGGACCGTCACGTCGCCCAGGTCGAACGTGATCCTGTCATTAGTGGTCGACGAGGAAGGCGTCTCTACCGGAGCCTACAAGCTCCTGAAGGAAGTGAAGGCCGATGTGTGCCTTGTCACGGAGCCCAGCAACGGGAGGACGATCCTCGGCAGCAGGGGGAGATATGCCCTGGAAATCGAGCTCTTCGGCAAGAAGATGCACGGGTCCAGGCCCGAGGAGGGAGTCAACGCGGTCGCCGAGATGTCCCGCGTGCTGGACGCTCTGGACGAGATCCAACTCGGTAGCCATGACAAGCTGGGGAAGGCGTCTCTGGCCCCGCTCAAGATCCGGGGTGGCGGGGACTCCCTTTCCATTCCGGACTACTGCAACCTGCTCGTGGACCGTCACATAGTCCCAGGTGAGAACGGGGAGGATGTGATGCGAGCGTTCGAGGAGAAGATGGGCTCCCTGGGGCTCAGGTGCCGCCACAAGATCTCCTGGATGAAGAGGAGCACGCCGTTCCTGGAACCATATGTCCTGAGTCGCAGCAACGAACAGGTCATGAGGTTCGCGCAGGTCCATGAGGAGCACTTCGGGAGGCCGCCCGAGTTCGAGTACGCTAGCGGACCGGGTGACTACAACATCTTCGCGACGAAGATCCCCACGCTGGTTCTAGGACCCGCGGGCGGGAACTGGCACCAGCCCGATGAGTATGTGGAGGTCGAGTCGTTGAACGCGTGCAGGGACTTCTATGTGCATCTCCTCGAATCCTTCTAGCGGGAACGCGACGGTGTCGTGATATGGAACTCACACTGATCTGGCTCATAATCGGCGGGGCGCTGATAGGGACATCCGTGGCCGTCATGGCGCTCTTCAAGAAGGCGGGCTCTTGGCCTATGGTCTTACTCTTCATGGGACTCGCCTTCGTGATTCTCTACCTCGAGCCCCTCAAAGCCCCCGCGAATCTGGCGCTCCTCTGCGTCCTCGCGATTCTGAATGCGATATGGATGGGCGTCCTTGCTCACAAGGTCATACCGCGATTCTCGGTCCTGGTAGGGATGCTGGGCGGCGTGATGACGCTTCTCCTCGCTTTCCTCATCAGTTTCTGACGGTCCAAGACGTCGTGTCTGGGACATATATCCAGTACGCCTCTCCTGCTGCCATGAACTGGTTTGGCAGAAGCACCTGCATATAGTACGGTGGCGCGGCCTGGTCGAAACCCTCCACTCTCGTCGCTCCCGTCTCGGCCATCAGGTCCGCGATCTGATAATCGTCTTGGAAGGAGGGGAACCCTATCAGGTTCCAGCCCTTCGCGAGCTGTATTATCGTCTCGTCTGGAACAACGCCCGCCACGAGGAAGTTGCCGTTGATGGTGCTGTTCACCCAGACTCCCATGGTCAGGTCCACGTCGGAGAAGGCTGCGTAGTTCTTGAGCGGTGTGTGTTGCCGCCACTGCCGCCCGCCCCAGACGTCGTAGATTCTGGAGTCGGAGTAGTTGACGCTGCCGAGGACCTGCGAGACGGAGGGGTCCCTCAGCAGGAACGGAACGGAGACGAGGTTGCTTCCGAGCACGACGTGCTTGACGAGAAGACCGACCTGGTCCGTCGTCGACGCGGTGTTATTGGCACCATCCCTGGACTCCACGTAGCAGAACATGTTGCTCGGGACGGGGGGCAGGTCGTAGAGGAAGTGGTCCGTGCCCGCCGATACGGACGCGAGGAAGAAGTATCCCTGCCTGTCCCGGTCGTAGTTGACGCCGCAGTGAATGTCGTACGCCACCACGTCGTCCTCTCCCATCCCGTCGTCCTTCGAGAGGTCCCAGCTGATGTTCATCTGGGAATGGCCGGACACCATCTCGGCCATGATGTTGTACGGACGACCGACCTCTCTGTCCGGCCAGACGAGGACGTCCGGGAGGGTCTTCACGTAGATGTCCTTGTTGCCATGCCGATCCGTCTCCCATGCGACCCAGATGGAGTCCGTGTGGTCACTGGCGGCGAGGAAGGGCTCCTCGTCCGAGAATGCGCTCGTCGTCACCTGTATCGGCGGGGACCAGGAGCCGTTGTACCGCTTCAGGTAGACGTCCTTGTTGCCGTGTCTGTCCGTCTCCCACGCTATCCACACGTTGTCGTGAATGTCCAACACGACGGAGGCCTTTATGTCGTGCCCTGGGTCATCCGAGACCTGGAACTCAGGGGACCACGAGCCGTCGTAGTACCGCATGAAGATCTCCTTGTCCCCGGTCCGATCGGACTCCCACGTAACGTAGATGCCCCCCGTGCTGTCGGAGGCCATGGACGGTCTCATGTCGTTCAGAGGACTCAGGCTCACCCCCATCTTGGGTGCCCAGCCCGAGCCTGTCCAATATGTCGCGAAGACGTCCCATTGCGTGTTGGAGATCTCGGCCCCCCAGGCCGTCCAGACGGTTCCTGAAGCGTCGGTCGTAGCGGTCGGCCCTCCCCAGAAACCCTGCGACCCAGCGTCGTTGTTCACGACCATGTCCGTCGTCCATGTAACGCCGTCGAAGCTGGCGGCTGTTATGTTCATGTCGTTGTACGGGAGATTGTTCAGCTGCTCGCCACCCTCATAGAGGTCGTAGTGGGTGCTTCGCATCAGGACCCACAGGTCCCCAGCACCATCGATCGTCGCCACCGGGACCTGGTCCGAGTTGTCGATCTTCTCAGATGCTGTCACCTGGACCGTGGGCTCCCACGCAGCTCCGTTGTACTTCTTCGAGTACAGGTCGAACTTCTGGCTCCAGTAGTAGATGCCGCTCTTCAGGCTGATGAAGTCCTGCCACTCCACGATGTTGCTCGAGTATATCGTATATACGTTGCCGCTGTCATCCGCCACGAGATACGGTTGGCTCGTCCTCTTCGCATCGGTCACTATGGCGTCCTCGGGAGTGCACACCAGGTTCTTGCAGCTCCTCACGGCGATGTCCCAGTCGTCGTGCTTCGTGTACGTGTGATACGCGATCCACATGTTCCCGTTGCTGTCCTCCACCATGGTCGGCTCCAGGCTGTTGTTCATGTCGAACGTCATGCGGACGGGCGGGCTCCACATCCTCGTCCAGGAGGTTATGTTGAACCCTCTGAAAGCCAGGTTGTTCCCTTCGTCCAGTTCCGTGATAGTGTCACTGGAATCGATATGGACGTAGACATCGTGCAGGCCAGAGACCCCGCTGAGGTTCCACATCACGGAGGCAGTCGCGTTGTCACGGGCGGGGACGGTCAGTATGACCTGGGTCGTCCCGATCCGCTTGTTCAGCGTGGGTGAGCCGTCAAAGAACTCCACCTCTACGTCGCTCGCGTCGCCGCCACCCATGTTCCTGACGTTGGCGGTCAGCGTGATCATGTCCCCCTCTCCCGGGTCTGGTGGATCGGACGTTATGTCCACGGTGTCGAGGGCGAGGTCAGGCGGGCACGTGACGACGAGAGGAGTCCCAAGGATCTGGGCCATCGTGTCGTAGGTCGAATAGTTGGTAGTGTGCGCGATCTGAGGCAACAGCACTTCCCTGCTGGCATGGCTTTTGGCCGTGAGCGGGACGAGTATGAACCCGCCCGCGGTCCCTGTCTGGGTCAGGAAGGAGGCTCCCATTCCCAGTCCGGCCTGAGCTCGAGAGATGACTATGCCCCGCCCGACGTATCCATCCTCCTCTGGGATGAAGGGGTAGTAGCTGACATTCCCTCCCGCCCAGGGAAACTGGTCACCCGAATACTTGTCTCGATATGCAAGTCTCGCAAAGTCGGGTATGAATCGCATGGTCGCCCTGCCCGTGTTCGGGTTGGCCATGACGTAGTAGTCGAAGAAGTCGTCCGAGGTCCCTCTTATGACGAACTGACCATCATTGCCATCCTGATCGTAGTAGAACCTGTAGGTGCCGTCCGTCTGCGGTTCCATGTAGTTGACCGACCTCTGCGCGGAGCTGTTCCCCGCGTTCCGGTAGAAGGTCAGCCAGCCGTCGTTCGTTCCCACGGCGATGTCCTCGCGACCGTCGCCATCCAGGTCCACGAACTCTGGTGCGCTGTAGTCCCGCGTCCCGTCCGTCGCACCGCCGCGAACGTTGTTGAACATGCCCGGATAGAGCTGATCGTAGATAGGACCGAATCTCGTGCCCGTGTTGAAGTAGAGGACGAGGCTGCCGTAAGGAGCATTGTCCTGTCCCGATATGAAGTCCAGATCTCCGTCGCCATCGACGTCAGAGAAGGCGGGTGTCGCGTACTTCCCGGGCTTCTTGGACAACCCCGTGTTGATGAAGTCGAAAACCGACGGGTCGGGTGCCCAGGATGGTTGCGAAACAGTCCCTGTGTTCCTGTAGAGGTGCACGCAACCGGTGGCATTCCCCACGACAAGATCGAGGTCCCCATCAGTGTCTACGTCAACGAGTTCAGGGGCGCTGTTGTCCCCCGCATCTATTCCAGGGAACATCGACGCGTTGAGCGTCCATGAGGCCGAGACGTTAGTGCCAGTGTTCTCGTAGTACACCAGCGAACCATCGTCCCTTCCGAGGGCGAGGTCGAAGTCGTTGTCGCCGTCGAGGTCGCCGAGCGCCGGGACGCTGAGATTGCCGACATCTATGCCAGAGTAGAAGCTCGGATCCTCCCGCCACGATGCCAGGTTCGGAAGGCCTGCGTTCTCGAGATACCTCAGTGTTCCGTCATCCAAGCCGATTGTGAGGTCTTGGTCACCGTCCGAGTCCAGGTCGGAGAACTCCGGGACGACACGCGTGCCGAGGGAAGAGAACCTGTGAATGTAACTGTCCTGGATCCACAGGGGAGAGACGAGCGAACCCACGTTCTGGTAGTAGTAAAGCGAGCCGTTGTACTCTCCCGAGATGAAATCGAGGTCCCCATCCAAGTTGAGATCCGCCAGGGCGGGAGCCGCGTAGCCCCCTACGTCAATCCCCTGGAAGAGGGTCTGTTGTAGGGTCCAGTTGGCCACTGACGAGTTCCCTGTGTTGATGATGTTGATGATAGTCCCATCCCGGAGCCCAGCCACGAGGTCGAGATCTCCGTCACCATCCAGGTCGTCCAGTCCGGGGATGACGTTGGCACCTAGGCTTCCGAGAGCCTGGAACTCTAGCGGGTCAAGTGTCCAGCTCGGTGAGGTCGAGTTCCCATCATTCCTGTAGTAGACTAGGAAACCGCCTTCCTCGCCCACGACGAGGTCGAGATCGATGTCGTTGTCCAGGTCCCCCAGAGTAGGTGCGGAGAAGTTGCCCACATCGATTCCGGCGAAGGCGGTCATGTTCTGGCTCCATTGCGGTATCTGCGCCGTGCCAACGTTCTCGATCTCCACGAGGGTGCCGTTGTCCTTTCCGAGTACGAGATCGAAATCACCATCCCCATCGACATCCGCCAGCCAGGGGACGGAGTAGTTGGCCACGCCACTGAACGGAGCGAACATGTCCGTATCCCTGCTCCAGGCGGGCGCGTTCACGCTCCCTGTGTTTCTGAAGTACCATATCTCTCCTCCCGCCGAACCTACCACCATGTCATAGATCGTATCGTTGTCAAGGTCGGCGAATGCGGGAGCGCTTCGGTTCCCGATGTCGTGCGCCCTGAACACCGGATTAACCCGTGACCACGTCGGCTCTCTTGTCCTTGCGGTCATGATCTGATGTTGACTGTTCCCGAATATCTGCTGGTACTCAGCGTCCCCTCCATAGAGGACAGTGAACTCCATCACGAATCCATTGTGATTGTGGAACTTCTCGTTGACCTTCTTGTCGGTTATCGTCTCATACATCTCCCTGTCGTTGTAGAAGTTGATGTAGACATCTCCGGAGATGATATCCATGTCCTTGGCCATCGACCCGACGCCCCAGTTCCACATTTTTGGGTTCCCGTACTGAAGGTGAACGGAGACCATCACGTTGTTGATGTCGATCTCCTCCAGTGTCGGTCGGCCCCACCACATCTCCACGCTTGCCTGGTCTATCGTGAGCTGGTTCCCGCCAATCCTGACGAAGATGTAGCCGCGAACGGTTGGCGCGGAGCCGTTCTGATATGTGACGTAGACCCCGTTCCTGTTCTCCTCCGTCTTGGAGATAGTATATCTCCTGCTCCCGTCTCTGACCTCTACCGTTGACGGAGTGGAGTTCACGGTCATGTCGCCGGTCAGCGCCGTTGTGTTTCCAGTATCGATTTCGTACACCCTGGTCTCCAGCGGTCCGAAATCATCCTGGAACACGATATCCACCTTGTGCACGAAGCTTGACGGATACCTCTCCACCGTGGACTCAAGATGCCCGGAAAGGACCTCCTGGCCCGTTGAGGTGGCCCTTACTAGGAACTGAGACGGATCAAGAAGATGGAAGTTGTCCAGAGTGAGCGAATAGCGCACGACCTCGTTGGCCCTAGGAACATCAAGCGTGTTGGTCACCTGCAGCAGGAACATCTCCTGATCGGGCTCTGGATCCTCAGGCATCGCGTGCCTGTCAGGCTCCTCGGATGGAAGAACCGCGAAGGCCACAGGCAACACCATTGCCACCGCCACAGCGAGGCATAACAGACGAGCAAAGATTCTATCGGCACGAGCTTCCTCAGATTTCATACGCATAACCTCCTCCCGCTTAAGAAGCAAGCCAGCTAATGAGATACCCCTAAATCAAAATATCGTTCGGTTCCCGAAAGACAAAAAGACTTATGCCCGTGAGCGATTGCCATGAGCATGGAGAACCTCGAGGGGATCATTGAGGGGATGGAGGCCAGACTGGACGAGAAGGACGCCGTGCGGGAACTCGCCCTGAAATCATCCAGGACGATTGCGAGACTGGCTGGCGAGGCGGTCAGGCGGATCCATCGCGGCGAGGACATGATAGACCTCCTGCGGGAGGTGCGTGACCGGAACGGAGAGCTCTCGTCTGCTCTTCGGGACCATCTTGACATCTATTATGCCGGGTACATAGAGAACGCTCATCAGGAGCTCGCGGAGGTGAGCATCCTGCATTCGATAGTCGAGAACAAGCCCCTGCCCACACCGAGCGACCTCGAGGTGACGGACAAGGCCTATCTGATGGGCTTCGGGGACGTCGTCGGTGAGCTCAGACGGATCACGCTGGATGCCTTGAAGAGGGGAGACGCCGACGCCGCCAACAAGCACCTCCAGCAGATGGAGGAGATATTCACGGTGCTCATGAGGTTCGACTTCCCATCTGGGCTTCTCGCCATAAAGAGGAAGCAGGACATCGCCCGGAGGCTGCTTGAGAAGACGAGGGGAGAGGTGGCCGTGGCCACCTACGGGAAGTCGCTAGAAGAAAAGATGGACGACCTCTTGGACAAGCTCTAGGGCCTTCTCTTGGGCTTCGAAATCAGCCACATCGCGGCCAGCAAGGCCAGTGCGACGATGAGAGCCACGAGTATCCAAGTGATGTAGTTCACTCCGCCCCCAACGTAGAAGTATGAGATGGCGACCGAATCCCCTGCGTTCTCATCGATCGTACCGTCCCTGTCCAAGTCGACGACGACGGTGAGCGTGTACTGCCCTTCTTCAGGGTCTGCGATTATCCAGTCGAACGAGGCGTATTCGCTCTTTCCGGGAGCAATGGATTCTATCGTGGAACTTCCCACGAGCCGGTCCTCTGTCTCGCTCGGCTTTCTCACATAGAAGTCCACGGGAACTCCTTTCAGCTCGTATTCCAGCGGGTTGAAGATCTCCGCGCTGAGGACGATGGGGCCAACGACCCTTATCTTGGTCTTCACGAGTTTGAAGTCGGTCTCGTTCTCAAGGCTCGACGTGACGTTGATAACGAAGGTCACGGTCTGCGCCGCATAGGGCACGGTGATATTTATCTCCCAATGTGGCTCAGTCGTGAGATTTCTGAAAACCTTCCCCGGTGAAGGGTCTGCGCCTGTCAAGTTGTCCGCGAGGAGGAAGGCCGTGATATTGTAGTTCCCGCCTTGTTCCCCGGGGCCGCCTGCAGCGGTGATGTTGAACTGCGCCTTGCCGCCGATGGGCATGATCCTGGGGCCTTCAACATCGACGATGACGTCCTGCGAGGCAGCGCTCGGCACCAGCACAAGGAGCGAGGACATAATCAGGAAAGCAAGAACAACCCGCTTCACTTCCTTCTCCTCCTTCTCACAAAAGCGAGTGCGACGACAAGGGCAGCGACGATTACGCCCACGAGGAGGTAGCTCACATAGTCTTCCAGAGGTTCGGTGTGAGCGTTTGGGCCTTCGGCGAACATGTTCTCGCCAACGACCTGGGCGGTCGGTGATGCCACTTCGATGTCGATGGACTCATCATTGCCCCAGTTATCATGGGAGTGAGCGGTTATGCTCACGGTCTGGTTCAGCAGTTTTCTCGCCGGTATGAGCCTGAGACCGAACGTGGAAGTCGAATTGGCGGGAACCTCGAAACCAACCAATGACGCGGCCGTGTGCTGCGATGTCTGGTTTCTCAGTCCGACCTCCCACCCCTCGTTCTCAATCGGCTGGACGTTCGTTATCTCTATGAAGTACGAGTCGGGACCGTTGCCGGAGTTGGTGAGGTTCACGAGGATGTCCAGGTACGTGCCGTCGTAGACTGGTACATCGGAGGAGATCTCCAGGGCTATCCCCCAGAACTGCTTGATCTCTATCTCGACCGTGACCTCGTCCGTCTTGTCAGCGTCGTTGGCCGATGTCGCCAGGATCTTCACTGGGCCGTGCTCGATAAGAGCGTCCGCAGGAGCGGTGACCGTGACCTCAAATGAGCCATGGGCTTGCTCTCCCGTCCCGAGTGAGATCTTCGATGGGTTGAACTTGAATGTCCATCCGTCGCGGGGCGGGACACCCGTCATCTCGAATTCGTCGGGAACGTTGCCAGTGTTCTCGATTGTGATTGTGTATGTTACGCTTTCTCCTCCGCCGATCTTCCTCTTCTGGCCCGAGTCCCACGCGATATCGACGCCCCTGACGATTTCCTTTTCGAGCTTGAGGGAAACGACCTCGTTTCCGAAGACATCCAGGTTTTGCATCGCGCTGTACGTTATCAGCTTCTCTCCCTCGTAGTCCTCCGTGTACGCGTTGATCTCGTAGGGGCTCGGAGGCAGGTAGACCTCGAAGTAGCCATTGTCGTCCGACTCGAGGTTGTAGCTCCCCTCTCCTAGGACGTAGACGTACGTCTTCTGACGGAGCCCGTCCCGATAGCTTGCCGTGCCCGAGACCCTGTACGATTCCGTCAGCTCGAACTCGAACTCCCTGTCCTCTCCATGCACTATCTCGAAGCGACCGAGGAAGACGAGATGGCCCTCCTTCTTGTGGATGTATATGCTGTACTGTCCGGGAGCCAGCGTCAGGCTGAACGTGCCATCGGATTGTGACTGGACGGTTGTGTCCATGGCAGTCTGCGAATCAGCTGATATCGTCGCCTCAGCGTCGACACCCTGGCCCTGATGAAGAATGGTTCCTGAGACCGTCACGTTGTCGAACACCCTGACCAGGTTGATATTGTACGTCCTCTCGGGAAGTCCCTCGGTGATAAGAAGAGTCTCCGAGAACTGGTATCGCACGAACTTGAACAGCCCGTCGATAGTGGCGTTTTCGGGGTGATCAATCTCTACGACGAACCTCCCAGGTGGGAGATCTACAAAATACATTGCGGCGGTCGTGCCCACTCTATCTATCATATCACCGCTCTCAGACAAGAAGCTTATGTTCAATCTTGTCAAGTGTTCACTGCCGTTGTAGAACACCCTTCCAGTCACGTTAGTCTTAGGATGAAGCTCCATGTCCAGCGTCAACGGATCGGAGATGACAATCGATTTGACGCTCATGAACTCGGTCCCGTTGATGTCCTTCTGGGCGACGATGGTGTATTCGCCTTCCGGTAAGTAGAGTGAGAACTCTCCGCTCGGGAGCTCCGCGAAATCGCTCTGCGTGCCCGATATCGTGATGCTCGAGGAGACCTGAATCCCTTCAAGCGTGACGTTCCCCGAGACAAGGAACTTGTTCGTGATCGAGAGCTCTATTTGGACCGGGCGGTCGGTGGGCTCCAGCTTGAGCTCCATCGGGAGGACCAGCTGATATCTCTCCACCTCTGACCCGCCAACGGGCTCGTCTATGACTACATCGTATTCCCCAGGCCTAAGGGACAGTTGGAGCTCTCCCTGGGATGTGAGGATCTCATCAGAAACGGCACCATCGCCAGTGGATTCGAATCTCACTTCGAGCGTCTGGTCGGTGAAGATCTCCCCGTTCATCAAGACGGATCCCTGAACGCCAACGAACAGCGAGATGAGCTGTATTGCCCCGTATTGGTTGATGTCCGCAACGCTCGCAGGTCCGATCTGTTTGCTCGAGTAGCCCCTCTTCGAGAAAACGACGATGTATTGGCCAGCTTCGGGAAGCGGGCCCGTGAACTTCCCCGCGCCGTCGGTGAGGAACTTGACCGTCGCTCCCATCGAGTCGGTTATGGCGACCTCGACGTCCTCTATCCCCTCGCCGATGTCGTACACGTCGTTGGCGTTCTTGTCCTCATAGAGCGTGTTCGTCACAGAAACGCTCGTCTGGAGGCGAATGTCTATCGTTGTGTCCGAGGTGAGCTGCCTCTTCTCCAGATGAACGAAGTTCTGCTGGCTGACCCAGATGCTGTACTCTCCCTTTGGAATATAGAGGGAGTAGTCCCCCTTGGCGTCCGTGATCACCACAATTCTAGCGTCGCCTGTGCCGAAGTAGATCCTAATCTGGTTCTGCGGGACGTCGTTCGCGCCGTCGATGACGTTCCCCGAGACCTCGATCGCGTTCTCCAAGTTGACGTCGTAGAGAGTGGTCTCCCCCCTGCGAACGGTCAGCCCCCTCATGTGGACGAGCTTCTGCCCTTCTATGTCGTGAAGAGAGTATACCAGGTAGTCACCCTCAGGTAGATCGACCTCGTAGAACCCGCCCTCGTCCGTCCTCACGAAGACGTCGAACGTCTGATGTCTGAGACTCCTGAATACGATGGCAACATTGGATATCGCGTTCCCGAACTCTCGACTCCTGCCCTTCACATCTCCGCTGGGTAGGAGCGTCACATTCCTGATTCTACTGTCGCCCTCGTCCAATATCCTGAGTCTAAGCGGCAGGCTCCTGTATTCTCCTCTCTCTGCAAGTATGGTGAAGTTGCCAGGAAGGAGGGAGGTGAACTCGAAAACGCCATTCAATCCGGACATCTGCCCTATCTCCGTCCCATTGTGCTCGTCCAAGAGGACGACCGTTGTGTCCTCTGCGGGGGTGCCGTCCTCGAATCTCACCAGCCCGCCGATGCTCGAGGGTTGCACTGGGACGTTTGTAAGCTTCGTCTCCCCTGCCGTCACGTTCATATAGTACGGACCAAGGGTCCTGTCCGGAGTCACGACGATGAGCCCGTATTCTCCAGGGAAGGCTCCCGTCATCTTGTAGAAGCCATTCTCATTCGTCGTGGCCCTGACCTCCTTACCCGTGTTCACGTGAATGAATACGAGCTCCGCATTTGCTATCCTCGGCTCGTACGACTCTGAGAATGTGTTCTCGTTCTCGTCGATGAAGACCGATCCCGTGAGGCCGCCGCCATCGACGACGATGTTCTCCGTGATGTAGAAGTCCAGTTCTCCGTCTCCGTCCATGTCGTTGGGCATCCTCATCGCCTGCGCGTCCGTGACGGAGATCGTCGTCGTATTCAGGACGGTCTCTCCGATCATCGTCATGTTGTTCGATGTTCCGGTGGATGCGACCAAGTCGATATCCCCGAACGGTACGAGGACCTGATAGTTGCCGTTCGAGTCCGTATGCGACACGTAGTGGGGAACGCTGTATTCATCCCTGACAGTGACCCGGATGCCGCTGAGCGGCGTTTCTCCGTCCACGGTCACGGTGCCGCTCACAATGGCTCCGTGGTAGTACTTCAGGAACACAACACCGCTTGTCAGTCCTGACCTGGAACTGAGATCCACAACGCCCTGCCTAAGACCCACCTGGATCTCCTCCTGGTATCTCAGAGCATCATCGAAGTTCACCGCGGTCCAAGCGTCCGTGTGGTTCTGATACTGATCTGGGGGATACGGATTGTAGTAGGCGGTTCGGTATACCATCTTGAAGTGCTTCAGTCCCCAGCCGTGCAGTGGCATGGAGTTCATGTACTCGCCCGAGAGCCCTGGAATGCCCTCCCTGTCCTCGCCGAGGTCCTTCGCGCTGTACCCTATGTATGCCCGGTAGAACATGCTGTCCCAGAACATGTCCTTGTAGACGATCTCGAAGCTGGAAACGCCCTGGGCCGCGGTCACCTCGTCGCAGTTGTGCCCCATTCCTCTGGAATCCACGCAGATGAGATCGAAGAAGTCAATGGGAACATCAGGTCGCACCTCGTAATCCTTGATCCTGTGGTCCGAGAGCTTGATCGGCGCGTAGAAGATGCCCGGATTGCCCCCGCTGAAGGGGAACATCCTCGAGTCGACGGAGAAGTACCTAATGGACTTCCCAGTGGCGTCGATGATGTCCAAGTACAAGTCCGCCTGCTCATCCGTGTCGAGCTGCTCTATGAGAAGCTGCTTCATGTAGATGAGCAGCGCGTTCTGTGCCTGGATGACGTCGTCCCTGGGTCCGAAGCGGTCCGGGTCCCTGACGATCTCGTCTATGTAGATCGTCGGATAGCGCAGCACCATCTCCACCTCGTCCGGGTTGAGGCCGTGCGTCTCGAGTATCGCCCTGATCTCGGGACCGAGCTGTCTGCCATGCTCCGCGTAGTCGCCCTGAATAAGCTGTGTGGAAAGGTACGCGATCGCTGTGTTCTCATCTTGGGCCGCTATGAAATTGCCCGCCGTGGGGTACCCGTGGAGGAAGTTGTCCGCAACCGTCGGGTGTTTGCCCTCCTGGACGGCCTCGAAACCGTAGTCCCACCAGCTCAGGAACGCCGGTCTGTCCTCGTACGGGAGTATGTCCTCATCCTGCTTCTCGAGCCAGTCCCAAGCAGCGGGCCAGTATCTGTTGCTGAGCGGCAAGGAGTATCCGAACGCACCCAAGAACCACGGTGCACTGTAGTGCTCGGGTTGCATGAAGTACGGCGTGGAATCGTAGATCTCTTCATCAAGCCTCCTCTTGTCTTCGAAAGGTATGGACGCATCCACACCGTACCAGACGTTCGGCAGGACCACGAGGAAGGCTATGAAGAGCACTCCCACCACGTGTCGGACCTTGACGCCCCTTCTCAGGGCGTGAAGCTTGTTACCGCTCAGGCTGTCGTACACCTTTTTGGCGGACTTGAAGTCCAGTTTATCGATGACCAACATGACGATCCAGGCGGATGCGGCCGCGAAGGCGGGCCCGGCGTTGAATATGAACCTAGCCGCTGACAATGCCATGAAAATGGCGGCACCTGTCCACACGATTATGAAGAGGTAGTCCGGTTTCATCCTCTTCGGGAGCTGCACGGCAGCGTAGGCGAGTCCAAACAGTCCGAGGAAATAAGTGATCGCCCCGAACGACATCGCTTGCTGGCTGAACGTGGGTGGCTGGGCTTCAGCAATGGTCTCGTATGCTTTCGTCCTGATGAAGTAACCAGCGCCCGCGAGGAAAGTGGAGACGGTTGTCGGAACGAATATGAACATGAGGAACAGCGCAATACCTGAAGCGGCGAAAAAAGTAGGCATCACGAGAGACCAGGGATAGTCCCTGGTGACCACGAATATCACGCCGAAGACGAGACCGGCAATGAACATGTACGCCGGCGTGGAGAAATCCCCCATCTTCAGGAACTGGACATACCAGGGCATGGACAGAATGAGGGCTACGCCCACTGTGACGGCGAAGCAGACGAGGATGCCAGTGGAATCGACACCTCTGAACTTGTTCAGCAGGATCTGGAAGAAGAAGTACAGGAGCAGAATGACAACGACGTAACCGAACCCCTTCCACGCAAGTGCAATCGCGGTGAGGGATATGGCAGCCATGAAGGAGTAAAGGACAGGTTCGCGGTTCAACCTGAAGAACTCCGAGAGCCCCTTCGTGATGTCCTTTGGCTTGAACCAGTTGCGGACCCATTTTCTCTCTTGAAGTGTGCCCAAGGCCCTCATGAAGAAGAAGAAAGTCGTAACGACGAAGAAGAGAACGTATGCGTCGTGGTCGCCGTTTGTTAGCGGGCTTCTCTGGATGTGTGCGGGCATGACCGCGAGCAGGAAGGCCGCCAGCATCGCCGCCTTTCTTCCGAAGGCTCCCTTAGTCAGGAAGTACAACGGGAACACGGTCAGTGCGCCCCAGAGGGCCGTTGAGAATATGAACGAGTACCAGACGCTCGTGTCCACATCCGGGAACAGCGGCGCCAACGCCATGCCTGAGACGGCAACCGACCAGTCGAACATTGGCGGACGACCAGAGGCCTGGCTTCCGAAGGGGTACGCAAGGAGCGGTTCCTCCACCAGATGGTGGCCGGTGTCGACGACGTAGTCGATCACCCTCTTGTGGTAGTACGAGTCAGAACCCCCCGAGACGACAAAGCCAGTATCCGTTGCCAGGTCGAACGCGAAGTAACTTCTCAGGTATACCGCGA
Organism: Candidatus Thermoplasmatota archaeon; assembly: GCA_022848865.1. Taxonomy (NCBI): domain Archaea; kingdom Methanobacteriati; phylum Thermoplasmatota; species Thermoplasmatota archaeon. Next base: position 51,561 of record JAJISE010000004.1, read on the forward strand.
GGACGAAGATGAGCACCAGGGCTATGATGCTCGACCAATTCTTCCGGAACCAAGTCCGTGCCTCTTCACGGATTGATTTTGTCACCTGTATCACCGAGGGACTGGTAGCCCGTTCCATAGATGTTCTTGTATATGTTTGTTTTCCTGTGGAAGTCTACCTTGGTTTGGCAACCCGACGGGTCACGCAGACCTCTGGGCAATCTGCAGGTCGTGAAGATAAGCCTTACGGCTCTTGAGCGGGGGATTTCACCGCCGAGACCGTGACGTAGGCGGCTCTTCTCCTCCAGAAGCGCCCTTTTGCGAGCAGCCTTTCGTCGACCTGGACCAACAGCTTGCTCAGGCCGAGAAGCATCCTCCTCAAGCGGCCGCTGAGCCGGGACGCCAAGTGCGGCAGGAGATAGACGAAGATGAGGTGATATCTTGCCTCCAACATCGTCAGGCTGCTCGACACCGCCCGCTTGAGCCTTGCGGAGGAGAAGGCCCTCTCCGACGGATTGTGAAGCACAGTCCGGAAGATCCTACGCGCTAGCTCGGAAACGAGATTGTCAGATGTGGGTTCTTGACATATGAGGACCTGCCCGCTGCGGAGAACCCGTCCCGCCTCTTTGACAGCACTTTCGACGTCATCCGGCACGTGGTGCAGGATAGCCCTCGCGGACACGAGGTCGAACGATTCGTCCTTGAATGGAAGATGGAGGATGTCCGCCCGGATGAACTCCACTGTCTCGGCTGGAGCCGCGCCATGGCTTATGTCGACGCCGATGATCCTCGCCTCCCTGTCCATTGAGATGAGCTTCCCAAAAGCGCCGTTGGAGGAGCCCAGATCGAGGATCACAGAGAACGAGCGGTCCTTCACCATCTCTCTCGGTGCGTCCATCAGCCCCTTCCAGCAGATACTTCTGGCATCTTGATCTATCTTCCAGTCAAGCCTCATTCCGACCTCACCCCCACCACTTGGAAGGCATTGGCCAGATTCCAGAAGACCTCGTTCGCTTGGACGAGCTTCTTCCCGAACTTGTAGAGAATCGTTCTGGGATTCCTCGGTGGCTGCAGCTCGTACGTCAGCGGGAACTCGTCCAGTATCCTCTTCAGCTCGGAAAGGGTCAGAGGATAGATTCTGAAGCGATTTCCCCTTCCCATCAGCCTCACGTATCGATCCGCCCAGCTTCTCGGAAGATATGACAGGAAGGGGAGCTTGTGGTGTCCTTCCATGGGCCAGAGCTTGTTGTTTGTGGTCATGTAGAACGCACCACCGACCTGCAAGGCCTCCACGAGCACCTTGACCAGTCCTCTCTGATCCGGGACGTGTTCGATGACATCGCTGCATATCGCGATATCGAAGCTCCCCGCCCCATCGTAGTCATAGATGGAGACGGCCTCGAATCTCGCATTGTTGATGTTCTCCTTCTCTGCCCAGTCCTCCGCCATGCCGATGAGCCTCTCGTTATTGTCTATGCCGACGACGTCTCTCACCCTCATCGCGATGGGAATCGAGAGGGATCCTGGGCCGCAGCCGAGGTCCACCGCACGGCAGTCCTTCAGCGGTCTGTCAAGGAACGGCTCGAGAAGGGAGAGCAGATTGTCGATGTCCTCCAGTCTTCTCAACCATCTCCTTCTTGCCGCCTTCTCATCTGGAAGGACTGGATGCTCACCCATCGTGGTAGGGTTTATTGGCGGAGTATTCTTAATCTTATTGCCATCGAAGCCTTTAAGAGATGTCTGGAAAATCACCATGAAGGTGAGCGAGTGAAAAGGGACCTAATGGACATACTATGTTGCCCTGTCTGCAAGTCCGATCTTGAGCTGAAGGTCGAGCGCGAGGAGGGAGACGAGATCGTTACTGGAGACCTCTTCTGTTCAAAGTGCGATCACGCATTCAAGATAGAAGACGGTATCCCCAACCTTCTCCCGCCAGACTTCAAATGAACTCGTCCTGGACCTCGACAACCTCCTCGCTGGTCTTGGCCTTCGCATACAGCATGAGCGGTTCCTTGTTGAGCGTCAGGAAACCGGGACCCCATTTGAACTTGTTAAGAACCGCAAGGCTCTGGTCCTCGTGGCCCATGATGAAGAGGGCGGCGGCCAGGGCCTCCGCTGTTGACAGTTGGAACGGCTTGCCATAGTTGACGGGATTCGCGGCTATTAGGTATGGAAGGGCCCTGTCTATGGCGCCCCGTACCTCCGGGAAAGCGGGATGCTTCCAGCTGAGGTCGAGTGCCGCCAGCCCCCTCCTCGCTGCGTACTTCTCATCCTCTCTTGAGACCGCCCTGTCAGAGGTCGGGTTCAGGAGGACGCAACCCCTTGGCAGGCCCTTCGGACTGTTGGTGAGCGTGATCATGTCCATCCTGGCCAGCTTTCTCGCCGTGCACTTCTTAGGATCGCAAGCCTTGGCATCGTAAGCATAGAGCCTGATGCTCACGAAAGGGGCATCGTCGTTCCGTATTACATTCTTTCCACCGCAAATGATATGTTCATGGAGGGCGGTACTATCACCGCCACGATGATGACAAAGCCCTACGCTGAATCCTGATGAATGATGGGCGACCTGAGTGGCATGACAACATTTTTAAGCATCCTCGCCGTTTATGAGAATCGAAGGGAGAGTGGGATGCATGGTTACAGGATTTGATCTCCTCGGTCATAGCAGGAGCATTCAGGACCACTGGGCGAGAAGGGTGATTGCGTTCGGCGTTGACGTCGTTCTCGTGACGTTCCCAGTATGGATACTCCTTCAGTTCGTTCCTACGGTGAACGTCGCGCTGTTCGGTCTGCTCTCAGGCCTTTGCCTTTTCACGTACTCGTCCCTGTTCGAGACGTATGTCGGCAAGACACCTGGGAAGGAGCTCATGAGCCTGCGTGTGGATTCCACGGCCGGATCCATGAGCCTGTCCTCCGGAATGCTCAGGAGCATAGCCAAGTTCTTCTGGTACATCTTCCCCCTGATGGACACCCTGCTCGGAATGGCGACCGAGGGGGACCCTCGGCAGAGGCTCACTGACAGAGTGGCAGGCACGGTCGTCGTCAGAGTGGCTCACGTGTCCCCGAGGAGGGTGAAGGTGAAGAGGGCCCCAGTCCCTGAGGAACAGTGACTGGGCTGATTACGTTATATACTCCGAACACTTTCGCGGGCTCGTGGGAGATGTTCTTGTTGCCTACGACGGTTCCGAGGGCTCCAGAAAGGCCCTGGAGAAAGCCGAGTCGATGCTCAAGGAAGGCGACCAGCTCGTGGCCGTCTACGTCCTGCCGACGAAGGAGATTGACGGCTTCGCCTACTTCGACTACGAGCTCACCCGCGAGAAGGCGCAGGAGGCCCTCAACGACGTGGTGGAGGAGCTCAAGTCGAGGGACGTGGACGCCATAGGCATCTTCCGGGAGGGCGATGTCGCCGAGGAGATAATCAAGATCGCCGCCGACATCCAGTGCGATATGATCGTGATAGGCTCGAAGGGACTCAGCAAGGTCGGGACCTTCACGCTGGGAAGCGTTGCCGAGAAGGTTGCCCGGCACTCCAACCGGATGGTTCTCATTGTCAGGTGAGAGCTAGGGTTAAAATACTATGAGCCGCATTATTTCATAAGGCTGAGAATATGCTATTTGTGACCACTTTGAAACTTATGCCAGGGCAGTATGAGGATGCCACAAGGCTCTGCAAGCATCCCAAGATCCCAGAGAACGTGGAGATCAAGACGTTCCTCGGTCTTTTCGGTAAGCCCGATGTGCTGATAATCTTCGAGGCTCCCGATCCGACCGCCGCCGCTGACTTCGCTATTCAGTTCGGTCGGGTTGCGGAGTCCACAACGGCTGTGGCCCTGCCCATAGAGGAGTTCAAGTGGACTTGGTAGTCCCTTCTTCCTCTTCCTCGGACTCCATTTCTTGCCGTTTCCGGGCCCTTCTCCTGAAGACCAAGAAGGTCAGCCCTGCAAGCCAGACACCCTGGATTCCTATGACGAGCACCAATACCCAAAGAAGCATCTCTTCCTGCGTCATCCTAATTCTCCCGAATCCTGTGGGGACAATCCCTGTGTTGTACATTATGGGATGTCCCTACTGAACTGTTCCCACATCGCGAGATTTACCGATCCAGTCGCCTATTGCTCGGACCAGGACACGCCAAAGCTCTTGTCTCCCGTATTCCTCCATATAACGGCTAGTTCGTAGTCCGTGTCGGGGACCACAGAGACTGTGAATTTATCTCCCTTCGTGAGCTTGCCATCATAGTCGATTTATATGACGTTGCCGACAGTTCCCGGTTCCAACGGATCCATTCTGCTCGCCTCGTCGACTGTCCTATTGATTGGCAGCACCACGGAGAAGAGGCGGGAGGCCAGAGCGTTCTCGGGTGCCCCAGTCACTTCAAAAGCAGCAGTTCCCGGGTCCGAGGTTAGCTTGGAGAGAAGAATCATCGGCGGTGGATTCGGCGTGCTGGTCACAAGCGAGGATACCGTGATGTATACGACGGATGCAAGAACGACAGTGATGGATATCAATAACACCACCGCTATGACGGGGGACACACCCCTCGAGTTCATTGACTCATCCCGGCTGGGATTAGCTTGAAAAAAAAAGAAAGAGAGAGGTGCTAAGACCTCTACGGTACGTTGATGATTTCGCTCGTTATCACGCCGTCATCGGCTGCCCAGATCAATAAGAGTTCGTACGTAGAACCTGAGGACAAGCCCTCCAAGGTGAAGAAGTCCCCTTTGGTGAGCGTATCGACGCCCGCCACATCCGTGTAGGTCAGGTTCTCATTCGCTGGACCCGATCCGATGAGTCCCGCGCTCAAAGCCTTCGGGAAACCACTCCATGCAGTTCCGTCCATTAGGACGGATACCTCATAGGAGCTGTATCCTACTCCTCTGTCGGGTGTCACTTTAAGTTCGTATTCACCAATTCCGACTCCCTTCTGCATAATGTCGATAGTCGGCGCACCGCTAGAGCCAGTACCGATCAGGCCAGACACCATCACGTACAGCACAGCTGCAAGTACCACGGTAATCGCCACCATGAGAATGGTAGCAATAACCGGAGACACAGCCTTCTCATTCCTTCGTATGTACTTCATGTTGTGTCACTCCTGTAGGTTACCCTACAGCTATTACTTTAGGCTCTGTCCGATATAAACGTTTCGCTTGAAGAATCGATAACAGGAACGAGCACCAGTTATTTCGGTGTGATACCCTCTTTCGTTATGGTGTACTCGTGGATTCCAGTCATCTCTGGATGGTTCCTCACTTTCCTGATGACAAGGTAGTTCTTGAACGTGTTCTCTACCCTCTCCCTCTGAAGCTCGATCGAGCAGTCTACTATCTCCTCAACGCTGCTCTGGGTGCGAGTAGCATAGACTCCCGTTAACAGTGTGAGCAGAGCCACTCCCTCCTGATGCTGGGTGTGACCCTTTATAGTCCTCAGGGAGGAAAGGACGTCCACATGGTCGTAGTACTCCAGGAAGAAGTCCAGCGAGTCCACCACGACTCGGAACGGAGGATCCAGTCTGGACGTCTCGTACGTCAAGGCGGTGAGGAAGTTCATCCCGCCCCTGTCATCCACCTTCTCCTTCGTGGCAGCCATGAGATCCTTCATCGTTATCCCCTCCTGGCGGTAGCGGCTTATCTCGAGCTCCTTGGAGAGCACGTTGTCGTAGTACTGGTCAGCGATGTTGATTATCTTCATGCTCGACTTCCAGCCGAAGTGCTCCATCGTGGACGTAACGTCCAGATCCCTCTCCGTCGTGGTGAAGTAAGCGACGTTCTCGGAGTCTATCCCCGCGCTCGCGAACTGCTTCGCGAAGAGCTCTGTCCCAGAGCCAGGCGGTCCCGCGACCAGCAGGGTGAAGCCCCTGGGTATCCCATCCATGAGGGACTTGTCCAGAGCGGGGATTCCTGTTGTCACCGTGTCCATTCTACTCACCCGCCGCGACGATCGTCTCGTCAACCACGATATTGAGCATGTTCGAGATATCCTCGGACCTGTACTCCTCCATGGAGAATATCACTGTGTACGCCTTCTTGGCCCTGAGATTGTTGACGAGAAGGTGAAGGAACTCAGAGAGTATCTTCGTGTTGTTGTGGATTGCGAGCGAGTTGATGGAGTCCAGGATGACGATGTCGTTCTTCCCCTCTGTTCTCTTTATGAGGTACTCGACCTTGAGCATCAGGTTCTCCAGCATTGTCGGGCTCTCCACGTAGATGGTGTGTTCATGCTTGGATGCCAGGCTCATCATTATCTGGGATATGCAGTCCACGAAGTAGATGTCGGACATGTCTATCTCGAGGACCTGGAGTGCGTTGACTATCGATTGCGACGGTATTGTCGATGTGATGTAGATGCTGTCCAGCTCCTTCTTGACAGCGAAGTTGTCGAGGATTCCCCTGATAACGTCGAAGTAGTGCTCCGCCCGTATCTGCAGCGCGACCGCCGACGACTCGGGCAGGGTCAGGAGCTTATCAGCAACGTTGGTGGTTACACTCATAGCCTATCCTCCCGCCACGCTCCCTCCCTTCAGCAGAGGCACCAAGAGGACTCCGGCCGAAGTCAGGTCCAAGACATACTTCGTCCGCGAGTGCTGGGTACCCCTCATCTTCACCACCTGCAGTGTTCTGAGCAGGTCCCCTCTCCTCTCCAGATTGCCCATGAATATGATCCCGTCCGCGATTGCCTCTTCGACGCCGAAAAGAGAGTATCTCTCCTCTGCGGGGGATATCTCGGAGACGAGTACGCTGGTACAGCCAAGCGAGGACAGCGTCGCTCCGATCTTGAGAATGAAGTCCCTGATCTTCTCCTGGGTCCTGAGCCTGTAGCAGACGGATGTTATGGAGTCTATGACGAGCCTCTTCACGTCCATCTCCTTGACAATGTCCGATACCGCTCTCACAAGGACATCCACCTCTTCCAGCGAGAACTCCAGCTTATTCAGACCCAGTCTTTCGTAGACGACCGGCATGTCGACGAAGATGAGCTTTCCCTTCTTTATCAGGCTCTCCTCGAAGAAGTCGTACGGAATGATGTTCGTCAGCAGCTTGGAGGACGCCTCAGTGACGGATATGAACAGACATGTCTCGCCGTCAAGCGCTCCGTGAACGAGGAACTCGAGGCTCAGGGTCGTCTTTCCTGTTCCGCAACTGCCGGTTACGAGGATAGTGTTCCCTCTCGGTATCCCTCCGTCCAGAGCGTTGTCCAAGCCCTGGATACCTGTTACGCATCTCTCCCGGGTTGAGGTTGAAAGGTCCACCTTAGGTGCCATTCTCAGACCCTATCATACAGGCTTCTTATATTTCTTTTCTTGTCGATATCAGGCCAAGAAACACGGCTGGGGTCGACGATACGTTTTTAAATCGTGATGTGTGTTGCTGAACCATGGCGGAGGAGGCAAGACTCCAGGTCGCGCTTGACCTGATGCAGCTCGATAGGGCCATTCAGATAGCAAGGGAGTCCGTTGAGGGTGGCGTCGACTGGTTGGAGGCGGGAACGCCGCTGATAAAAAGCGAGGGGATGGAATCGGTTAGGGCGCTCAAGAAGGAGTTCGCTGGCCAAAGAATCGTCGCGGACATGAAGACGATGGACACTGGAGCATTCGAAGTCGAGATCGCATCCAAGGCGGGTTCGGACATAATCGTGATCATGGCGCAGGCGGATGACACAACCATCCTGGAATCAGTGAAGGCCGCGAGACGCTATGGGTCGGAGATCATGGCGGACCTGATAGGCGTTGAGGATCCCGTTCGGAGGACAAAGGAGGTCCAGGAGCTCGGGATCGACTATCTCTGCGTGCACGTCAGCATCGATGAGCAGATGATAGCCAAAGGGCCGCTAGAGACGCTCAGGGCGGTCTGCGAGGTTGCGAGGGTCCCCGTGGCCGTGGCGGGTGGACTGAACTCTGAGACCGTGGCGGAGGCCGTGAAGGCCGGTGCCAGCGTCGTCATTGTGGGCGGGGCGATTATAAAGGCCGCCAAGGTCAAGGAGGCCACCGAAGCGATAAAGGAGGCCCTCAGGACACAGAAGATAGTCAAGACGGACCTCTACATGAAGTACGGGGAGGAGGACCTGAGGGAGGCCTTCGAGAAGGTGTCCACTTCCAACATAGCGGACGCCATGCAGAGGAGGGGCCCAATGGAAGGCATAGTCCCCCGCATAACGCATGGTACGAAGATGGTCGGTCGGGCAGTCACGGTGAAGACGGTCGACGGTGACTGGGCGAAGCCTATAGAGGCCATCGACGTCGCGCAGGAGGGTGAAGTGATAGTCATCGACGCAGGGGGCGGAAGAGTCGCGCTCTGGGGCGAACTGGCCTCTTGGAGCTGCAAGATGAAGGAAGTGGCCGGCGTCGTGATCGACGGGTCGGTGAGAGACATCGATGAGATAATCGAAATGGGTTTTCCCGTGTTCTCGCGACATATATCCCCCCACGCTGGCGAGCCCAAAGGTCACGGTGAAATCAACTGCGAGGTCTCGTGTGGCGGGCGGATGGTTTCTCCGGGTGACTGGATAGTCGGAGACGGGACCGGTGTCGTCGTCGTTCCGAAGAGGGGTTCCGTGGAGATCGCGAACCGCGCCCTTGACGTCCTTGAGCGGGAGAACAGGATTCGCGAGGAGATCCGGAGGGGCTCAACCCTGTCTCAGGTTCTCGATCTGAAGAAGTGGGAGAAGGTGGGATAGTAGTGAGAGTGGAGGTCCCTTATGGCGACGGGACCCTCTCGGCTGCAATCCCTGAGAGCGCCCACGTGACCGTCCTCGAGCCAAAGGAGGTCCCGCCGAAAGATGAGATCGGGCTCCTGAAAGAGGCGATGTCGGACCCGATATCCTTCACACCGCTTTCCGAGTTCCTGAGCAGTAGTAGCGAGCTTCTCATCGTGGTAAACGATGCGACAAGGCAGACTCCCACCGCAAAGGCGCTGGAGGGGCTGAGTGAGATCCTTCGTCACAAGAAGCCCGAGTTTCTGATCGCCACAGGGTCTCACAGGGCCCCGACCGAGGACGAGATGGGCTCCATTTTCGGGAAGTTCCACCACGAATACAAGGATCGGATCGGCTACCACGACTCCAGGAACGGCGAGATGGTCGAGCTCGGGGTCACATCGCGGGGAACGCCTGTGAGGGTTAACAAGAAAGTCCTCGAATTCGACAAGATCGTTCTGATAAACTCAGTAGAACCACACTACTTCGCTGGCTATTCTGGCGGGAGGAAGTCGATCCTCCCCGGGGTCTCATCGTACGAGACGATCGAGGCGAACCACAAGTTCGCTCTGGAGCCAGCCGCCAGGACGATGTCATTGAAAGGGAACCCGATCCACGAGGACATGGTCGAAGCCGTCGGATTCCTGGACCAAGAGAAGCTGTTCTCCATCAACCTCGTACTGGACGGGCAGAAGAGGATATACTTCGCCGGTGCGGGGGACATCACGGATTCCTTCATGGAAGCCGTCAAGTACTCTCACGAGGTCAACTCCGTCCCGGTGAGGGGGCCCGCCGACCTCGTCATCACTGCAGCATCGCCGCCCTCGGATATCAACCTGTATCAGTCTCAGAAGGCCCTCGACAACGCTAAGCTCGTCGCCCGGAAGGGGGGAACGATTGTCTTCGTTACGAAATGCAGGGAAGGAATCGGGAAGAGGGAGTTCTTCGATCTGATCGCGAGGGAGGACGATCCAGCCTCCGTAATCGAGAAGCTCAAGTCAGGCTACAAGCTCGGCTGGCACAAGGCAGCGAAGATGGCGGAGATGGCCATGGAGTTCCAGATTCTCGCCATAACGGCTCTACCGCCAGAGAACATCAGGAGCATCTTCATGGACCCGTTCTCGGACCTGCAGTCCGCCATCGATCACGCACTTCGATCTCTCGGAGAGGACCCATCTATCGCGGTCATGCCGGCCGGAGGACTCACGGTGCCTAGAGTCCGAGAATGACGAGGATTTGGCCGAAGAACCAGGCGGTAGCGAGCAGAGTGCCCACGATGGCAACGGTCAGAGCATAGACTCCGATGTTCCAGCTGAGGACCTTTGAGCCGTCAAATGGAGGGAATGGAATCATGTTGAACGTCCCCAAGATGAGGTTGATGAAGGCGATGGTCAAAGGAACGAAGACCCACCCCGGCGCAACGACGGCAAGGGCGAACGCCAGTGCCAGGAACGCACCCCCAACGGCAGCGTTCATCAGTGGGCCCGCCACGCTGATCTTCCCGTTCTGCGCCTTCGTGATTCGGCCACTGATATACACCGCGCCGGGGGCCGCGAAGATGAACCCCATCAACGCCGTGGCGAGTGCGAAGAGCAGCCCAAAGGAACTCATGCGGAACTCCGCCCAGCACCCGTACTTCTGGGCGAGGAGCTTGTGGGCCATCTCATGAAATGCAAAGCCAGTGACGACCGCGGCCAAGGAGACGCCGAAATAGAACGCGAACTCGAACGGGTCAATCTCATAGTGCAATGGCTTGGTGAAGAATATCGTGAAAGCCAGAGAGAGAACGAATATCGAGATCCCTATCTGTTGGAGCTCGACTCTGCTGAACCTTAATCTTGTGGGCGGTCTGGCGACGTACGTGGCGCGGTAAGAGCTGTTGCTTCCAGGCACACCTGCAAGAGACCCCTCACCATTAATAGACTATCGGTTCAGGCTACAGGTTGAACCTGGCACCGCAGTTCGGGCACTCGAACCAGCTCTCCTTGAGAAGGAAGTCGCAGAGGGGACATCGGAGCACATGGCTCTCCCTCTTCTTCACCTGAGACTTTATGATGTCGAGGCTATGCTTCTTGAACTCCTCGACATCCGCACTCAGAAGGCTCTCGAGCTTGGAGACCTCGAATCCCTTCTCCCTCCAGGCCTCTATCTGGTTCCTGTACTCCTCCCGCTCGATCTCTGTCTCGTCCAGTTCCGCGATGGCGGTTGTGATCTCCGAACGCATCTCCTTGGAGGCCGCTGACCCGTGAACAGTGTCCTTAACGAACTCGTACAGTTCATCCATATACTCCCCAAGCTTGAGTGTCTGCCCGTTTACCTGGAGATCAAGGAATGCCGCCCCTGCCGCTGCGCCGCATATCTTGCACCTGAGCTCATTGGCATCCAGTGGTCCCTTGCACCTCGCGCAGGCGAGCTGGTCTTTGTCCTTCTTCTCCGTCAACATCAGTCCGGAGAGCATCAGCCTTCTGGCGATGATCCTGTGAAGTCCACGCCTTCTTTCGGCCGGGGGAAGGCTCATCCCGATCAGGTCGGAGAACGACTTGATCCCCTTGTCGTATAGTTTCCCCGCCATGTCCTCTGTGACACCAGGGATTAGTCGGAACCTATGGACAGCCTCGCCCCTGCCCGCGTCGTATGTTGGCTCCTCCTCCAGCGTCCCGCCGCATGACGGGCACATCGCGATGTAGGAGTCGTACGCCTCCCCGCAGCTATGGCATTCCACTTCCTTCTCGGGAAAGATCGTGCCGCACCTTGGGCATATCATCTCCGCAGGGGAAGAAGACAGTCCGCATATGCCGCATATCTGCTCGCTCGCGCTTGCCATAGTATCACAAGTGGGGAGTGTGGATGCTATGCGAAAGAATCCTCTGGACGATACTTATGCTTTCGTTTTTGATTATCATCGATGAAAACCATCCAGCAGGGGTGCATTCAACTCTCCCTCTCGACGTCAGACACATAGTCGATGCGATCACTGCCCTCGGAAGCCTCTCCGTGATTTGTCCTTGGCATGTGTCGTCGAGGAATCCCTTTGTGCAGGATTTTCCGGGGAGCCAGACTCCCGATGACCTTGTCCATTTTCATGATACAGACCCGCAAGATACTAAACCTCAGTCGCCGTGGTCGTGGAGAGCATGAGCGGAGAGGGATGCTGTGTATCGTCGGATGTCGGGGTAGATCTCTTCCCGTTTCCCAGACCCAGGAAGGGTCAGGACAGCTTCCTGCAGGAAGCCAGGGAGGCTCTCTCATCGGGTCGCCATCTTCTCGCCCAAGCACCCACGGGCCTTGGCAAGACCGCGGTGGCGCTAACCGCATCACTCGAGGTTGCACTGCAGAACGGGCTGCTGGTCTTCTTCCTCACATCCAAACAGTCTCAGCACAGAATAGCGGTCGAGACCCTTCGCAAGATCTCAGACATCCGAGAAGGGATAATCGCGGTTGACATAATCTCTAAGCAGTCGCTCTGTCCTTTGTCCGGCTCGCGGCACTCCTCCTCGTTCCAGGACTTCTGTGAGTCGAGGATCGCCACGGAGACCTGTCCTTACTACCGGCGGTCAACCAAACCACTGGTGGACGTGGTCCGAAGGCGAATCCTGCATATAGACGAGGTCGCCCGGATCTGCCGCGCGTTTGGAAGGTGTCCGCACAAGACGGCCATGGACTGCCTCCCAGAGGCGGACATCGTCATCTGCGACTACAACTACGTCTTCTCCCCCTTGCGCGATATCATACTGGAAAAGACGAAGAGAGCGCTGGAGGACATCCTCGTCGTAGTTGACGAGGCCCACAATCTGCCGTCGAGGATCAGGGACCATCTGAGGGGCGAGACTGGACCTGAGGAGATTCTGGCAGCCGCGAAGGAGGCGAAACATATCGACCGCGGCCTGGCGGGCGTCCTGAAGGCTCTCGCCAAGGAACTCGAGGCGCAGTTCGACGAAGAAACGAGGGAGGTGAGCGAGGACGCGATACTCGCCCCGTTGCGCGGTGCCATGGGGGACAGTGAACGCTCGGGCGCCTCGTTCCTGAGCGGTGTGAGAAAGAGCGGGGAGGCTGTCCTCGCCAGGACAGGGGGCACGTCGCTTCTCAAACTCGCGGACTTCCTGGACGGATGGGCGGGCAATGGGAACCCGATTCTCAGAGTCCGAAGCGGGGAGGAGAAGGAGCTCTCCTATCTGTTCCTGGATCCCTCCATGATAAGCCGCGAGGTCTTCGAGAAGGCGCATTCCTCGATTCTCATGAGCGGGACGCTCTTCCCCGCCGAAACCTACTCTGACCTCCTGGGCATCCCCAAGGCGAGGTGCGTCGTGAGAACGTTCATCTCCCCCTTCCCTCGGGAGAACCGACGGATCGTCCTCGCCGCGAAGATGACGACGCTCTTCAAGCAGCGCGGAGACGCGACATACCAGGCGTACGCGAACCTGATTCTCACGGTGTCCTCCCTTATTCGCGGGAACCTGGCCGCGTTCCTCCCCTCATACGAGTTCATGGAGAGCGTCCGACAGAGGATGACGCTGACCGAATGCGGAAAGGAGATGCTCGTTGAGAAGCAAGGGTCCACGAAGGAGGATAAGGACCTCATTCTGAGACGCTTGAAAGAGGTCCGGACGAACGGAGGAATCCTCCTGGCGGTTATGGGCGGATCTCTTTCCGAGGGTGTGGATTTCCGCGACAACCTACTCAGCGCCACCGTGATGTGCGGAATCCCGCTGACGCCGCCCACGGTGGAGAACGAGGCGCTCCGGAGATACTACTCCTCCAGATTCGGGAGGAGCAGGGGGTTCGACTATTCCTACCTCATTCCGGCCATGAACAAGGTCGTCCAGTCGGCGGGAAGGTGCATACGCAGCGAATCCGACAGAGCGGTGATAGTATTCGCGGACAGGAGGTTCACATCTGGCAGATACAGGAGATTCCTGCCCAAGGAGCTCTCTGGTGGTGAGGAGGACGTGGAGAAAGCCGTGGGGGAGTTCTTCGGAACGGCATGACATTTTTATGCCCAAAGCCCTTGCCGAACCGAATGCTCATCAAAATCGGGGCGGAGGCCCAGCTTCGCCTGATCACATGGAAAGGTAAGAGAGCGGTCGAGAAGTTCAGGGTCCCGAAGGGCTACAGGATCCCGGCGCTCGACGAGAGGCTCAGGACATCGAGGATCAGGACAGAGGTGAAGCTCATGACCGAGGCCCGCACACTGGGGATCTTCGTGCCAATAATATACGATGTGGACATTGTGGAGAACAAGATAATCATGGAACACATCGACGGAAAGCAGGCGAAGGAGATCATAAGCTCTGGCGCTGAGGCTGAGGACCTGTGCAGGAGAATAGGCTCCATCGTGGGCATCCTGCACTCGAACCATGTAATCCACGGTGACCTGACGACCTCCAACATGCTCGTCTCCGACGGTGACATCTACCTGATAGACTTCAGCCTGGGCAGGAAGAGCCAAGGGATCGAGGACAAAGGGGTCGACCTCCACCTGCTCAAGGAAGCCTTTTCAAGTGCCCACTCCGAGAGGTTCCACCTCTTCGATCATGTCATGGCGGGATACCGAGAGGAATGCAAGACGGCCGATGCGATTGTGGAGAGAATGACGGTGATTGAGGGGCGGGGTAGATACACTTGATCCGCTTTGTGACGACGAACAAGGGGAAGCTCCAGGAGGCCGAGAGGATCCTGGCGGGGATAGGAACGGACATCGAGATGATTTCCATGGAATATCCTGAGATGCAGGGCGAGTCGCTGAAGGAGGTCGTTCTCTTCGGGCTGAACTGGTTGCGTCAGAAGGTGGAGGGCGATGTGATCATCGAGGATTCCGGTCTGTTCGTGGAATCACTGGGGGGATTCCCCGGGGTCTTCTCGTCCTACGTGTTCAAGACCTTGGGCATGGATGGCATCCTGAAGCTGATGGAATCAGAGAAGACGAGAGGTGCCCATTTCGAGAGTTGCATCGGACTCTTGGTGGATGATGAAGCAGTTACGTTCGGCGGGACGTGCGAGGGCACGATTTCCGAGCGGACGAGAGGATCAGAAGGCTTCGGGTACGATCCGATATTCGTTCCCAAAGGCGAATCGAGGACCTTCGGAGAGATGGAGACCGATGAGAAGAACAAGATCTCGCACAGAGGAGACGCCTTCCGGAAACTCGCCGGTTACCTCCAGTCAAGGTGAGGCGCCGCGTTCCGCCGTGAGGGGAATCAGAGCGAGCCTATCGTTTCTAGCTCTTCCGATCCTTCTCCCCGTCCTTGCATTGGTTCTTGTGTGGGCACTGCTCGGTTCGGTGATGATGTATGCCGCGCTGGCCTCCATGATCGCCTATCTTATCGGACCCTTGGGAAGGGAGCTGGTGATTCCCGCCGCGGTTCTCCTTCTCATGGAAAGCGTCTCAGTCGGGATCTGGGAGGTGGTCGCGATCTCCCTATCCGTTGCCTGTGTGGACGTGTCACTAGCGCTCTTCGTTGTGTGGAACTTCCCCCTCGTGAGGAGGTCCAAGTACCTTGCGAGAATCACCGACCGGATCGAGAATGTCTTTACGAAGAGGCTAGGCGGCGGCCCGACCAGGAGGGGGTACGCACTCTTGGCGGCTTATGTCGCCTTCCCGCTCCAGTTCAGCGGCGGGTTCATCGCCACAATCATCGGCAGTCTCCTTGGCTACGACCCGCGAAGAATGGTGTTCGCGGTCACGGTGGGCTCCGTCATAGGCTCTCTCACAATGGGTCTCCTCGCGTATCTGGTCGGGAGACCGACACTGGACCTTCTTGCCCTGGGCGCGCTGCAGCTGGCGGGAATCTTAATAGTGGTGGGCTTCATTATCGCTGCCGTCTACCTTTACCACTCGCACAGGAGGAAGAAAGATGAAGATTGAGAACAGGAAAATCCTTCTCACCGGCGGAGCGGGATTCATCGGGAGCCATCTTGCCGACGAACTGCTTCGCTTGGGGAATGATGTGGCGGTCGTCGACAACTTCAGCAGCGGAAGAAGGGAATTCATAAGCCATCTGGAGTCGAACGAGAGATTCTCTCTCAAGGAAGCGGACATACTCTCCGACGACGTCGAGCCCCTGATCGGGGATTCCGACTGCGTCTTCCATCTTGCGGCCAACCCAGATGTCAGGCTCGGTATCGAGGACACCCGCGTGCATCTTGACCAGAACATCATCGCGACCTATCGTTTGCTCGAAGGGATGAGAAAGACCGGGGTGAAAGAGTTGCTCTTCACGTCCACTTCCACGGTCTACGGCGAGGCGAGCCAGATACCTACCGCCGAGGACTACGGCCCGCTCGTCCCGATATCGCTCTACGGCGCCTCGAAACTGGCCTGCGAGGCTCTCATCTCGTCCTACTGCCACACGTTCGACCTGAAAGCCTGCCTCTATCGATTCGCCAACGTGGTGGGGTCCAGGAGCACGCATGGCGTCATACACGATTTCATCGAGAAGCTGAGAGCCGATCCCGCGAAACTCGAGATACTCGGACGGGAGCCCGGGACCGTGAAGTCCTACTGTCACATATCCGACTGTGTTCAAGCTCTGGTCCATGGATGGAAGGTTCTCTCCGAACCCGTGGAGATGTACAACATCGGTAGCGTGGACGCGATCGACGTGAAGAAGATCGCAGACATAGTATCCAGGGAACTGGATCTGGAGCAGGTCGAATACGATTGGACGGGCGGCGTCGATGACGGGCGAGGATGGAAGGGGGACGTGAGGAAGATGCAGCTATCCATCGAGAAGCTGAAGTCAACCGGATGGACGCCCAATTACGGGAGCGAGGATGCCGTTAGACTGGCAGCTCGAGAACTGATTTCCGGGGAATGAGCTTTAAATAGTCTTACCACGCTTTTTCGTGGAAGGGCCCGTAGGGTAGTTTGGTCAATCCTTGGGGCTTTGGGAGCCTTAGACTCCAGTTCGAATCTGGGCGGGCCCACTCTTACTATTTGCAGAGGTCTCCCTACTTGAAGACCGGTTGAATGGCAAATTCCTCCGCGAGCGCGACCATGTCTGCCTCCGACGGACGTGCTTCGAATCGATTGGCTGCATCCAACACCTTGGGCAGAAGCTGCATATCGCCCGTTGTGATCAGAAAGCTGTCCTGAAAGCCCAATGACCACTGCACCGACTTATCGATGGCATCCTGGGTCTCTAACGGTTCATAGAAGTACGTATTGTAAGTCTT
The DNA here is from genome assembly GCA_022848865.1 of Candidatus Thermoplasmatota archaeon. NCBI lineage: Archaea > Methanobacteriati > Thermoplasmatota > Thermoplasmatota archaeon. The sequence goes on from JAJISE010000004.1 coordinate 68,403, forward strand.
GGAACCACCCCGACACGGCCACCGAGCAATGGATTTCATGGTTTGTACCGCAGCATTGCGATTCCGGCACATCTCAACCAACTCATTGAAGTCAGCTGCATAACGGGGATTCTGCATCATCATATAGTTGTACGGCAATTGGACCGTATCGAAATCAAATCGCTCCAAGCTTTGTTTATGCATTGCCGGCACTTTGCTACCGTGGCCAGTCACTCCCAGAAACCGTACCCAACCTTCGTCACGCGCTTCAATAAGGGCCTCCAAGGCACCCTCGGGCCCCATCGCCTTTTCCCATCCCGCCGGATTGGTCAGGCCGTGCATCTGCCAG
>JAJISE010000005.1 GCA_022848865.1 Candidatus Thermoplasmatota archaeon
GATGTACGGCTGGTGCATGTACGAGAAGAAGTTCCCCGTACATACGGGTGGATCTCCCACCTTCTCGCAATCGAGCGCGTCTGCTTTGTAGCCCTCGTATCTGGACAGTTTCGCAGAAACACCAGGAGTCCAGTTATCGAATTCCATCGCTCCGCTTCCGATGACCTCACTATCCGAGAGGTCCCAGATCTTGGCCTCGTCCATGTTGTAGTGGTTTGGATTTGTGACAGGTACGCCATTGTGGGTGGTTTCATCGTAGGCAATCCCGTAGTCACCGTGTAGGGGCTCCTTCCAATTGGTGCAGGTACCAGCGCTGGCCTCCAGACAGCGCTTGCCAGATCCCTCCCAGATGTGTCTGGGATAGATGCCTTGACCGTTGAGCGTGTACTTCACGAAGTTGGCATATGGTCCCTGCTGTGCGAAGTGAAGCGCAAAGGTCAAGTCGGAATTGGATCCGACTGGTATCGCTGGATCCCAGTTCTCAACCACTGCAGGCCATATGTGGAGCCAATGGGTGGTTGTGAAGTTGGTCCCTGGCAGTCCACTCTTGTCCTTCACGGAGTCTAGGCTGATTTCTGTGGGAACCAGCGCACTCATGGAGTAGCTGAAGAGAAGGTCGTCCATCGTCACCTGTACTCCGTCGTGAAAGATTGCTCCATTGAAATCGTAGTATGCAGTGGCACTAAGGGGGTTAGACCCTGTTTCTTTCCTGTAGACTCCATACTCGTCCAGGTCAAACGTGCCACTTTCGTCTGCATCTATTCCTTTCAAGAGATAAGGAACCGGTTCTTCAGTGGTCGGGTCTTCCTGACCCACACCTTCATACACAGGCGCCAGGACATTCGACGTCCACACGTCCGGGGAATGCGCGTATCCCCAAAAGTTAATCATCTTCGTGTCGTCCTGCGCTCCCACTCTCAAGAATTCATCCGCCCTTGTCCCTTCGTCGTCTGCGAGTGCACCGATCGGGACCGATCCCATGACCAACACACTCACAACAAAGACAGCAAGGATGACGGATGCTCCGCCTAGTTTCCTTTTGTCCATCACTTTTCCTCCTGCATGCAGATTGCTCACAAGCATCTAGGTTCTCGTCCTAACCGGCACGTCTCCTTCAATAGCAGTCGCACCGGGACAGGAAAACAGATTCCTACGATAATATAAAAGCAGATTTGTACGGCGTTTTGTAGAATATATAAACTTATTGGTACACCCGCACCACTGCGAGGCGTCCTCCCAGCGACCCCCCACGAACCTGGGTAATCAGATCAGTTGTCCACCATGAAGTACTTCTTCAATCTCCCGTTCCTCTCGAACCTCAGGACACCCTCTCGGCTGAGGTTTCGGAGGTTGTAGCTCACGCACTGCTGACTCACGCCTAGTTCCTTGCAGATGTCAGCCTGCGTGGCTCCTTCGGAGTTCCTAATCACCTCTACCATACCTATCTGAAGATCGCTAAGCTTGATTCCCTTGTCTCGGGGCAACCTCATATCCACAGGATAGAACCTCTTGAGGACCCCGTCGCGGCTTGACTTGAGGAAGCCCTGCATCTCCAATGTCCTCAGGTGATGGGAGAGCGTCCCGTTGGTCACCTTGAGGTGCTCCCTGATGGCATTGTAGTGCTCACCGGGATGAGACATTACGAAGCCGTATATCTGACCTCGAACGAAGTGATCGAGCACTTCTTCTTTCTTCAGCCTCGTGTATAGAGGGAACACGAGCGTTCTGAACATCGCATACCAGCCTGCCTCCGTACTGAAGACGGCCGCTGCGATGAGTACCCCCAAACCGATCGACACCGCCTCGGTTCCTTGATCGAGGCGTAGCGGAGGAGAGGGTGCGAACACAACCACGGACAGACTGTCCGTGTCCGGTATGCAATCCAGGCTCTCCGCGGATAGCAGAATCTCGTACTCGGCCTGCCCTTCGGTCGAGGCCGTAAACTGGAATGTCACCTTGCCGGCAGAGTCTGTAACGTAGAGCTCCTCTTCTTGTTCTCCAGAGGGTGCCACGACGGTGACTCTGACCGTCACGGCGGGAACCGGAATGTTGTGCTGATCGACGACAGCAACGTAGATGGGAATGGAGCTCCCGCTGTCGATTATGCTGAAGTCAGCCTGAGCGTGCACGAACAGCTGGGTCTGGTCAATCATGGCGATGTCCGGAATCTGTCCGAACCTGTCCCCAGCGGATGCTCCCGTCACGATGAAGCCAAACGCAACGAAAAGAGAGAGAACAACCAATGAAAGGAGCCTGGTCCTCACCATCATCAATACTGTTTATCTTAGTCCGACTATTTAATCTCATTTGTACGATTCTTTGTATCATATAAGACCGTTGCGTTGTCCTCCCAATGGTCGACCACGCTGGCTGGGCTTGGATTGCTTCCCGCCCATGATAATGTCACCAAAAGCTTTTCTATCACAGAGTTCTCTTTCCAAACGTGCGGTCATCCAAGATGAAGGTGTGCAGGATCTGCACCGCAGTGCTGGGAGACGAGGAGTTCTGCCCGATATGCGGAGCTCCTTCACTGGAGCCCGAGAAAGGCTCCCATCCGTTCGCTGCTCGGGTGGAGCAACTGCCGGAACTTGACGAGTCAACGGAATCCTGCCTCGTCTGCGGGATCCCGCTAGTGGGGGATATCTGCGAGATGTGCGGCTCGCCTAAGATAGGCGTCAAGGAGAGGGAGCTGGAGTTCAGATGCCCCTTCTGCGAGAAGTCTGTGGACCCCAACGCAACGCGCTGCCCGCACTGCGGAATCGACTACGTGAGCAGAGAGAAGGAGAAGGACATCAACTACAGATGTCCGGTGTGCGGAGAGGCCGCCAGCCTGCTGGAGGACAAGTGCTCCAGCTGCGGGACCGGGATCTGGCTGGACTTCGAGTCCGAGAGGGGGTCCATCACGCGGTTTCTTTGCCCTATGTGCGGTGAGGAGGTCGGTCCCGACTCTGAGGCCTGCCCCAAGTGTGGAGCTGGAATATGGGCCGGTGAGGAGGGCGTGAAGGAGTCCGCCGCGGCGGCGATTGACAGTGCGTCGACGAGCATTGCGGAGGAGAGGTCGAATGTGCCATCGAACCTCGCCCGAGCTGAGATCGTCCTCGTCAGCGCAAAGGAGGCGTTCGACAGCGGCGATTACCTGGCCGCGAACCGGGCGGCGAACCTGAGCGCCGAGATCGCGAAGACGACAGTCCTCCAGACGAAGATCTTCCAGGAGGCCGTCCGCAGGGCTCAGTCCAGGATCATCCACCTCGAGGAGAAGGGCGGAGACGCTTCCGACGCCATCGATCTGCTCAGGAGGGCTGTGAAGGTGAAGCGGACCGGCAATATCCGCGGCGCCGTCAGACTCGCGATAAAGTCGAGGATAATGGCCGAGGAGGCCGTCCCTGCCCCGAGGCTTTCTGAGATCGATCTCGGGTAATCGCTGCGCCCTTGCGCGTTGCGCCCTTGCGTGACCGCTAGGTCGATATGTCCATCCCAGCACAACAGTCTTTTTATTCCCTCCGCGGATTCCAGAGAGGGATAGGATGAGGGCGATTGTGCCGCATTTGGAGCTCTGCACTGGCTGCAGGATGTGTGAGATGGCGTGTTCGCTCCACCACGAGGGACTCGTGAACAGGGAATGGGGCAGGATCAGGATCCACAGGAAGGGCATCGAGCACTACGTCCCGGTTGCCTGCAACCAGGGAGCGTCCTGCGACAAGGAGTGCGTGAAGGTGTGCCCGGTCGACTGCATTAGGGACGTGAACGGGCACGCGATCGAGGTCGTCAGGGAGGAGTGCATAGGCTGCGGGGAGTGCGTGGAGGCGTGTCCGTACAACGCAATTCACATGAGGGGCGATGTCGCGTTCAAATGCAATCTCTGCGACGGCGACCCGACGTGCGTCAAGTTCTGCTCGCTGAAGGCGATAACGTTCGAGGAAGGGGTTCCAGAGGAGTTCGACAGGGCCAAGGACGCCGCGGAGGCGATGAGATGAATGGCTTCGCGGGAAGGATCCTGAAGATCGACCTGACAACGGGGGCAGTTGAGAAATCGCCGCTGCCCGAGGCCTTCATCAGGACGTACCTGGGCGGGACCGGCTTCGCCGCGAGGTTTCTGTACGACAACGTGCCCCCGAACGCGGACGCGCTGGGCCCCTCCAACGTCCTGATCCTGGCTCCCGGGCTCCTCAACGGCTTTCCGGTACCCACAGGAGGCAAGGTGCTCTTCTGCGCCAAGTCCCCGCTGACCGGAACGATCGCAGAGAGCGTCATGGGGGCGAGGTTGGGAAGCGAGCTCAAGCGGGCGGGATACGATCTTCTGCTCGTCTCCGGGGTGTCGGGCTCTCCCTGCTACATCTACATAGACGACGAGGATGTCGAGATTAAAGATGCGGGGGGCCTCTGGGGGAAGGACACCCGAGCCACCGCAGAGGATATCAGGAGGACCGAAGGCGATGCTGTCGTTGCCTGCATCGGGATCGCCGGGGAGAACCTCGTCAGATACGCGAACATCGACTGTGAGGACAGGCAGTCAGGGAGGGGTGGGCTCGGAGCGGTCATGGGCTCAAAGCGGCTCAAGGCCATCGCGGTGAAGGGAACGGGGAATCTCAGACCACATGACGCGGACAAGCTCATGGACCTCTGTCTCCGATACACCGAGAGGATGATCGAGAGCACGGCCTTCAACGATGACACCAAGTACGGGACTGGCGAGTTCCTTGAATGGATGAACTCCGAGAAGGGGACATTCCCCACGAGGAACTGGCGAGAGGGTGTCTTTGACGATAGGGAGAAGATAGACCCGTACCACTGGGCTCCGCTGTACACGAAAAGGAACAACGCGTGCTTGGCGTGCCCGAAACCCTGCGGGAGGATATTTGGCATCGACGAAGGCAAATACGCAGGACTCAGGATAGATGGCATTGAGTACGAACTGCTCTACTCGCTCGGCGGCCTGTGCGGGATGGGGGACATCGAGGAGCTGGCGAGGGCGAACGAGCTGTGCGATCTCCATGGGCTCGACGGCATTTCGGCGGGCGCCGCAGTGGCCTTCGCCATGGACCTGTTCCAGGATGGGATTCTCACGAGGGAGGACACTGGCGGGCTGGATCTCGAGTTCGGGGACCCCGAGGCCGAACTGAAGCTCATCGAGATGATCGCAAGAAGGGAAGGCCTCGGTGATGTTCTCGCGGAGGGCGTGAAAAGAGCGAGCGAGAGGATAGGGAAGGGTTCCGAGGATTATGCCGTTCATGTGAAGGGCATGGAGCCGCCCGCCTACGACGTCAGGGGGATAAAGGGCATGGCCCTGGCCTTCATGACGTCCTCGCGCGGGGCCTGCCATCTTCGGAGCTGCGCCTACGCACTGGAGCTGACTGGTAAGTTCTGGAAGTTCGAGGGGGTGGACAGGTTCTCAACGAAAGGGAAGGGCGTGGAGATCAAGGAGCTCGAGGACATGATGACTGTATACGATGTCCTGGGCGTCTGCAAGTTCTCGCGGGGATTCTTCCTGGCCGAGGGGTTCGTCGACATACTGCGAACCGTGACCGGGCTGGAATTCTCGGAATCGGAGATACTGGGACTGGGCGAGAGGATTAACAACCTGAAGCACATGTTCAACCTGAGAGAGGGGTTGACGAGGGACGATTTCCGTTTGCCGAAAAGGCTCCTGACGCTTCCCATACCCGAAGGGGTGTCCAAAGGTCACGTCGTCACGGAAGAAGAGATGAACAAGATGCTGGACGACTATTTCGAGGCGAGAGGGTGGAGCAAGGAAGGACTTCCCACGGAAGAGAAAATCAGTGGTCTGGATCTGGTCTAGATCTCCTTTGCTTTGGCCAAGATGTCCTGGACGGCCTTGTCGATATCTTCCATGGTCCTGTCCCGGGGCACGGCGACTACGAGCAGGGCCCGCTTTCCGGCATTGTAGATTATCATGTTCAGGTCCCCGGCCTCCACCACGATTCTTGAGGGTTCGTCCTTTCCGAGTTCCGTCGCTGCCGTAATGCTGGCTCCAACGATCGTGGCGCTCATGATTCCGAAGGTGTCCAGCGCCACCTCGTCAGGAACATCGTGATGCATCATCAGTCCGTCCTTTCCAACGACTGCAGATGCAACCGCCCCGCACGTCTCTCTCAACTTCTTGAGATTCTCGTCCATATCCGTCACTCCATCGTTTCGGGCTCTATTATGAACACGCAACTGCTCTTCCCAGTGCTCTCGCAACTTGTCTCCATGCACCGCACATTCCTGCCGAGATGCTCTTCGTAGATCGTGGTTATGATTCCCCGTATCCTATGGCAGGTCTCCGTGTCGCCGTTCGGCTTCATCTCGACGGACCCCTTCACGATCACTTCGTTCTCCCTGAAGTCTATCGAGTCGGCCCAACCTCTGGCTTCCATTATGTTGGCCGCGACATCGAAGTAGCCGTCCGAGTTGTTCTTCGCAATTCTGACAATCTCCGCCCCATAGAGGATTCCCTCGCGGAAGAAGAGTCCATGGCAGGCATAGGACATGATGCTCTCATAGAGCTGTCTTACTTTGGCCAGTTCATCCTGAGAAATCTTAACGAACTTCATCCTTAGTAGCGTGAACCTACTGAGGACAATAATAAAGGTTTTGTTGTGGTTATCTTTCGCGACAATCCCTGCAGACAAGCTGGCCCTGGATTTCCTGGAGGTTATATGCGAAGGCCCTGCACAGCTCGCAGTAGCCCCGCACCCCTGAGGCATCAGGTCTCTCGGAGGATATCATGGAGATCTCCCTGGTCAGCTCGATCAGGTTCGGCCATATCTTGATGATGTCGTTCTCCGTGACTATCCCGAGCAGACCTTCCTTCTCCAGCACAACGAGCCTCCTTATCCTGTTCTTGGCCATGAGCCTGGCGGCGTCCTCGATTGACTCGTGCGGGTGGATCGTCTTCACGGGGCTGCTCATTATCTGCTTCACCGTGACGGCGGACGGCTTGGCATCCTCGGCCACGACCTTCGCCACGATATCCTTCTCGGTGACAATGCCCACGGGCTTCCCACCCTTCACGACGATTAGGCTCCCGATCTCCCTGTCCTTCATGAGTTTGGAGGCCATATCGACCGTCTCCTTCGGCTGCACTGTGACTAGATTACGCGACATCACTTCCATGACTGGAACCTGGAGATCTGCCTTGTCTAGCACCAATTCTCCCTAACGTGATGTTTCCATTTAAGGATTGTGAATATCCAAGAGTTTAAGTCGTGCATCTCGATATTGTGCTCTGATGTATTCGGTGGAGGAGGGGGAACGCGCTGTTCTGGCGGCGCGGAAGGTTGTTGAGAGCTACGTTCGTGGAGAGGTGCAGTACGACCTCGATCTCCCCGATGGTTTCGAGGAGAAGTCGGGCGTCTTCGTCACCATCGACACATTCCCCGCGAGGGACCTCCGGGGGTGCATCGGCTATCCGGAGCCCTTCTTCCCGTTGGGGGAGGCGCTCGTCAAGGCGTCGCAGGAGGCAACTAGGGACCCGAGGTTTCCGCCTTTGAGGGAGGCCGAGCTGGACGATATCGTCATCGAGGTCAGCCTGCTCACGCCACCCGAAGAGATCCTCGTAAGGAAGCCCAGGGAGTACTTGAAGAGCATCGAGGTGGGCAGGGATGGACTTATCGCCAGGAAGGGCGTCTTCAGAGGTCTTCTCCTGCCACAGGTCGCCATCGACTGGGAATGGAGTTCCGAGGAGTTCATATCGCAAACGTGCATGAAGGCAGGGCTGAGGTCGGACGAATGGCTGAAAGGCGACGCGCGGATATACAGGTTCTCCGCGGAGATATTCGGCGAGAAGACGCCCAGAGGGGAGATAGAGAAACGCGTCCTGGGTGGAAAGGATGATCATTGAGGGGCGCGCATATGTCCGCGGAAGCCTGCAGGACTGCTGCATCGGCGTGGAGAATGGGAGAATAGCGGAGATCAAGCGGACCCTGAAGGGCGACGAGAAGCTGCGCTTCGGCGGCATCATTCTTCCGGCCGGCATCGATCTCCACGTGCACTTCCGGGAACCTGGACTAACACGCAAGGAGGATTTCCTGTCGGGGACCACGGCCGCCGCCTGCGGCGGGATAACTTGTGCGTTCGACATGCCCAACACGCTCCCTCCAGCGACCACTCCCGAGAGGATGGAGGAAAAGGTCGCGGCGGTCGAAAGGAGGGCGTTCGTGGACTTCGGGCTGTACGCGGGACTGACGGAGGAGAGCGACATCGATGGCCTCGCCGAGACCGCAACGGCGTTCAAGATATACCTGACCGTATCGGAAGGCGATTTGGCGGTTGGCGATTTCAGCAAACTGCTCGGGCTGAAGGAGGAGCTTTCCGCGGCGGGGAAGTTCATCTCGGTCCATTGCGAGGACCCGGGACACATCAGGGACGGAGAGGCCAAGAGGCTCGAGGACCACCTGGCATCGAGACCAGACAGCGCTGAGGTCGGCGGGATAGAGATGGCGGAGCGGCTCAAGGGATTGAGAGTCCACGTGGCCCACCTCTCATCCGAGAGGGGATTGACGTCCCTTGCTGGCACGGGCTTCACGAGCGAAGTCACACCCCATCACCTGTTCCTCAATGTGAACTGCGACCTGGGCGCCTTTGCGAAGGTGAATCCCCCGCTCAGGCACAAGCATGACCAGAACGCGCTGTGGCAGGCCTTCACCGATGGAGGGATAGACGTCGTGTCATCCGACCACGCGCCCCACACCGTGGATGAGAAGGAGGCGGGCTTCGATTCCGCGCCCGCCGGAATGCCAGGGGTGGAGACCACGATCCCTCTTCTGTTGGAGAGGGTCAGGCTGGGGAGCCTGCCTCTTGAGAGGTTCGTCAACGTCGTATGCGAGAGGCCCGCCGAGATGCTCTCCCTGAAGAAGGGGAGGATCGAGGTGGGATACGATGCCGACATGATAGCCGTCGACCTCAAGCGCCCGCGAAGGATCAGGGCGGACGACCTGCACTCCAAGTGTGGCTGGACGCCCTTCGAGGGCATGAGCGGCGTCTTCCCGCAGGCGACCATCTTCCGGGGCGAGCAGATCGTGCGAGACGGGGCTGTGATAGGCAAGCCGTCCGGAAGATACGTGGGAGCAAAGCATTAACTACGGATTACGATTCATAGTGACAGCCATATGTCCTCGTTCGTAGCAGAGATTGTGGGTTTCGTGAGGGACCTCGTTCTTGTTCTGGGTTACCCGGGAATCTTCTTGGCGATGTTCGTGGAGGGGATAATCACGCCCATTCCCAGCGAGGCGATCCTTCCATTGGCAGGCTCCTTGGCCTATGAGGGCAGGTTCGAGGTCTGGGCGGTCATAGTCGTTGCGACTGTCGGTGCAACGTTGGGCTCCACGGTCGCGTACTTCATCGGAGACTACTTCGGCCGGGGCTTCGTGCACAGGTTCGGGAAGTACTTCAGGCTGACCGAAGAGCACCTCGAGCGGACCGAGCGGTGGTTCGAGAAGTACGGCAGGGCCTCCATCTTCATCGGGCACTGCCTACCGGGGACGAGGTCGTTCATCTCCTTCCCCGCCGGAATCGCGAAGATGGACCTGCGCAACTTCGTGATCTCGACGTTCTTTGGAGCCCTTGTATGGAACACCGTGCTGACGCTCACGGGCTACTTCCTCAGCAGCCAGCTGGACACCCTGGAAGGGTTCTTCGAGTATCTGGACATCATCGCGCTGATTGCAGTTCTGTCGGTCATAATCGTCTACTTCATCTGGACAAGGAAGCGCCCCGCTCAGGTGTAGTAGTACTCGCCCGCCGCCTTCTGCTCGCGGTCCAGGCGGGAGTCGGGGTTATTGATCCGGGGTCTGTTCGTCTCGTTGTCCCGCCTGAACGTGATCGAGACCTCCTTGAGGAACTTGTTCATGCCCTCGCGCATCCCGAACGGCCCCTCGCCGATCCCCTTCTTGGAGGGTTCGCCGTGGAAGACCATGAGCGCGTCGGAGACGAGGTCGATGAAGTAGATGTCGTGGTCCACGATCATCCCGCTCATTCCCTTGCTCTCCATCGCCCTCCTTATGGCCCTGGCGGCCTCCATCCTCTGGTTCGAGTCGAGGTATGCAGATGGCTCGTCGATGAGGTAGATGTCCGCTTCCCTTGCGAGGCACAGGCCGATAGCGACGCCCTGGAGTTCCCCTCCAGAGAGCGTCGGGATAGACCGTTCCATGAGCGATTCCAGATTCAGCGGCCCTGCGATTTCGGTCGTGAAGTGGCTCGTCTCGAACTCCTCTCCCGCCTCATTGAGGAAGGCCTCGCGGACGGTGCCCTTGAACTTCGGCTCGATGTACTGGGGCTTATAACTCACCTTGAGGTCTGCCTCGACGTTGCCCTTCGTGGGGTTCAGAACTCCCGCCAGCATCTTCACGAACGTGGTCTTGCCCGTGGCGTTTGGTCCGACGACCCCGACAACCTCTCCCTGTCGGATGACGCCCTCGCTCGTCTTGAGCGTGAACCCCTTGAACCTCTTGTAGAGCGGCTCGAACTGAACCAGCGGCTGCCCGCCCCACTCCTTCCTGGGTGCGTGGGCCTCGAACCTGATCTCCCTCTCCCGGAACCTTATGTTCTCCTCCTTCAGGAAGCCTTGGAGATAGGTGTTGATGGCGGCGCGAACGCCCCGCGGCTGCGCGACGACGCCGAATGCCCCCTTCTCGCCGAACATCAGGTGGACACTGTCGGCAAGGAAGTCCAGTACGGCGAGGTCGTGCTCTATGACGACGACCTGCTTCGTCTGCGACAGGGCCTGAATGGACTCCGCGACCTTAAGTCTCTGATGTATGTCCAAGTAGGAGGACGGCTCGTCGAAGAAGTAGATGTCGGCGTCCTTGAGGAAGGTTGCCGCTATGGCCACGCGCTGAAGCTCCCCGCCGGAGAGTTTGGACAGATCGCGGTCGATGGTGTGGCTGATGCCGAACTCGCTCGAGACGTCCTCGAGGTTTCCCGACTCGTCCACCCTCTCGAGAAGCTCCCCTGCCTTTCCCTTGTGAACGCCAGTAAGCTTGTCCACGTACTGCGGCTTGAAGGATGTGCGGAGGTCCTCCCCGGCGATCCTGCTCAGGTAGTTGTGCATCTCCGTTCCCGCGTACGTCTCCAGAGCCAGTTCCCACGAGGGCTTACGGCGCAGATTGCCCATGTTCGGGACGGTCTCGCCGGAGAGGATGCTAATGACTGTGGTCTTTCCAATCCCGTTGGGCCCGAGCATTCCCATCACCTCCCCCTGATGCGGCGTGGGGAGCCTGTAGAGCCTGAACCCGTTGACGCCATACTGGTGGACGATCTCCTTCGAGAGCTCCTTCGGAAGACCGACGATGCGGATCGCGTCGAACGGGCATTTGTGAATGCAAATGCCGCAGCCGACGCAGAGCTCCTCCGATATGACCGGCCTGCCCTCCTCGCCCATCACTATCGTCTCGGTGCCCGTTCTCACGGGAGGACAGTAGCTCATGCACTCCACGTTGCACCGCCTGGGCTGGCACCTGTCGCGAAGAAGGACCGCGATTCGCATCCTCTGATTGGAAGGTTCGGCCGATATTTAAGAGCGATGTAGGAGCGATGCAACAGGTTTTAATGTTCGACCACCTTGCGGTTCATGATGATACCTGGAGGAAGGATGAGTCCCAAGCAGATGCAGGCAGCCATGAAGCGGTTGGGAATCAAGACGGAAGAGCTGGAGAACGTGGAGGAGGTCGTCATCAGGACAGCGGACAAGGAATACATCATCCCGAGGGCCGCCGTCACGAAGATGGAGGTCCAGGGCCAGACCACATATCAGATAGTGGGGGAAGCGGAGGAGTTCGCCAAGTCAGAAGAGGGCCCGCGGGTCCCTGAGGAGGATGTCAGACTCGTTGCAGAGAAGGCGAACGTCAGTGAAGAGAGGGCCCGCCAGGCCCTGATTGACTGCGACGGCGAGCTCGCGGAGGCCATCGTGAAGCTGATGGGCGAGGGATAGCTCCGGGGAGGAGTCCTATGAAGATTGCTCATACATCCATCCGCGCGAAGAACATGAACGAGGCCATTGCGTTCTACGAGGGCATCGGGCTGAAGTTGGTGAGCCGGAGGGAGATCCCGCAGAACGAGGCGGAGATAGCATTCTTGGAGGCGCCGGGCGGCGGGGCGAAGCTGGAGCTCACGCACTACAACGGGCAGGAGAGCTACTCTCAGGCGGAGTACGAGGACAGGGTCTTCGACCACATCGCCCTGGAGACTGACGATATGGACGGCGTCCTTCAGAAGGTCAAGGAATCCGGCGGGAACGTGACGGACGAGCCCTTTCATCTCAATCCTGGCGGGCCGAGGATCGCCTTCTTCGAGGATCCAAACGAGGTCCTCATAGAGCTCATCGAGAGGTCATGACGGAACCGCTCGCTTGACCGTTCCTGCGCTCCGCTGTCAAAGTATATATACCTACGAGAACTTTGAACGCTTGCTAGGCTTGACCGGAGGGCTCGGCGTCCTCTTGTACACCGAAACCGTCGTTAGCGGGGGTGACAGTCGAGGGCGGCGTCACCAGCTTGATGTTGACCCTCTGGCCAACTATGAGGTCCTGTCCTGTGGGGCAGGAGGCGGTGAGAAGTCGATCGGAGGATCGAAACTATCACCCTGATCGTGGATATCGGGTCAGGCACGGAAGTGAGCAGCCTTACCACGAACTACCGGCGCTCGCGGGGTCGCGGGACCGAGGCGGCCTGAGGACAACCGGCATCGAGTCTGAGCGTCCACCTCGGCGGCCTAGCTCAGATCCGGCAGCTTCATCTGTCTTGTATCCACCCTGAGATGGTTTATATCGAACTTCTCTAGAACAAGGTCTCTGAGGACAAGTATGGCGGGCTCCTCGAAGGCCCCGCTGGATGTGTACGCGGGGTCGTTTCCAGGTATCTCTATCCCGCTCCTCAGAAGGAGCTTCCTGGCCTCGGACCTCTCCTCCCCCTTGACGCTCATCGCGGTGACCTCGTCAAAGCCGCACTCCCTCAGCTCCTGGAGGAAGACCGGTCTCCGGAAGAGCTCCTCCAACACAGACACTGCCAGAGCTGGCTTCTCCTTGTCGGAGATCTCTGCCAACTTGCACTTATCCCCAACCGTCTCATAGATGTTCCTCTCTCGGTTCGCGGACGTCGCGTAGACCTTCGAAGGCGGTATCTGCTTCTCCCTGACGACGCCCATGTCCGCCATCGCCCGCAGATAGCCTGTAAGAAAGAGACGATGAATCGCATGCCCGTCCTTGTTGAGCCGCCTCGCCAGACCGCTTATCGATCTCTCCTCCTCCTTGACATACGAGATGATCAGATTCTTCAAAGTTCTCTCGGGGACAAACAACTGCTCACCGACCGGGTAACATACTTGGTAACAAATAAGTCTTTTCATCCCCACAATGCCCTCAGACCTGGTCACAAAGCCAGTTCAAAAACCTCTATAAATCCCGTTCGCTCTCTACCCGACGGGCCGGCGTCTACTTGTTCGTTTCACACATTACGATAACTCCCCCTTTTATTTTTTGACTGGTTGAGTTGATATTACGCTTATTGATATTCAGAAGAGAACCTATATACCGATTCAAATGGCTCTCAACAATCGCTGATGCAGGAGAATGGAAGGTTCAAGAGCTATGTCCTTGGCTTTGATGACAAGCTGGACGGCGGAATCCCGGAAGGCCACATCGTTCTCGTTTGTGGAGAACCGGGCACGATGAAGTCCAGCTTGGCCTTCAGCATGCTGTACAACAACGCGCTGAAGGAGGACAGGGTCGCGGCCTATCTCTCGCTCGAGCAGGGGAGGGACAGCCTGCTCAAGCAGATGAAGGGGATGGGGATGGACCCGCAGAACGTCGAGGACAAGCTCAGCATAGTCGACCTGAGCCTGATCAGGCGGAACCTGGAAACGCTCAAGGACCAGAGTTGGGTGGAAATCTTCAAGATGTACGCCTCCAATCTGAAGAAGAACACGGATTTCGACCTCTTCTGCCTCGACTCGCTCTCGATCCTGGAGACGCTCGCCCGTTTCGAGTATCCCAGGGAGGAGCTCTTTCAGCTCTTCGAGTGGCTCAAGGACCTTGGTACGACGTGCCTGATCATCAGCGAGATGAACATCGGTGAGAAGCCGTTCGGCAGGTACGGGGAGGACTTCGTGGCAGACGGCATCATCCACGTGAAGATGGAGAACGTGGACGAGGTCAACGTCCAGAGGCGCATAAGATGCGTGAAGATGAGGGGCACGAGTCACAGCCCGAACTACTACACGCTCCTTTTCGAAGATGGCGTGTTCCAGGCGACGAGGGTCATCAGCGAATAGGCGGTCCATTTTCTTGGTGGCCAGCCAGCTTCGGAACCTTTTTATAACCTTTGCGTAATAGGTTCAACTAGCCACGGTGGTGTGGGCAGCACCATAATGAATGCCTAGGCTGATAAATGAGAGGAGGCTTCGAAATGAAGTTAACGGAAGGGGAATCCTTCGCCAGGGTTTTGGCAATCGCGGTAGGACTTCTGATGGTTGTGCCGGCGACATACATCGCCGGATTTAGCACGCCTCTGGAGATGGTTACCGCGGAGACCACATTTGTGTATTTCGGCAGCGAGAACGACCGCGACGCTCTGATGGAGTCGGGCGTTGAGATACTGGAGATCTACGACTCGTTTGCACTCGTGAGGACGACGACCGCGCAGAACGACATGTTCCAGTCCCAAGGGATGATAGTGGACATGCCGTACGACCTGCACGCCATCCACGTGAACGGCATGATCATCGACACGCGCGTGGGGGAGTCGGAGATACCCGCCAACCTCAGGTTGGAGGCGTACAGGAGCGACGTGGACGGCCACTACCTCGTGCAGTTCCATGGACCTGTGAAGGAAGAGTGGAAGCAGGACATCGAGAGACTGGGAGGCAGGGTACTCAACTACATCCCGAATGACGCCTTCATCGTCCAGCTCGATGCGGAGCTCCTCGACGACGTGCGGTCCTTGACGGAGGTCCAGTGGCTGGGCGTGTTCCAGCCGGCGTACAAAGTCAGACCCGCCCTGTTCGAGATGAGCGGGAGGGTCTCCGTGAAGATAATCACGTTCGCAGACGAGGGTCTTGGCCAGGTGGTAAGCTCGCTGCACAGGGACCAGATCAACTCGTACTTCGAGACCGATGACTTCGGCGTGGTCAAGGCCGAGGTCGACGTGACCGACATCCCGAGCTTCGCCAAGCTCAACTCGGTGCAATACATCGAGCCCATCTATGAGATGGAGCCGACGAACGCCAACATGCAGTGGATCATGCAGACCGACATACCAGACAACAGAAGGCTGTGGGACATGGGCCTCCACGGTGAGGGGCAGATCATAGCGGTCGCGGACACCGGGCTCGACTTCGACCACAGGTTCTTCCGCGAGGACGGTGGCACGGTCCAGACAGGTGACATCTACAACGTCACGGACCTCAACAGGAGGAAGGTCGTGAGATACCAGACCATGAGTCACTGGATCGGCATCGACAGGATGACCGACCCGTGGGCCTGGAAGGACAGCGCGTACATGTGGGTAGCCGGGAACATCACGTCGGGCCACGGGACCATGGTCTCGGGGACACTAACGGGGAACGATGACCCGCTTGGGGCAAGCCTGAATGACGGCATCGCCAAGGGCGCCAAGATATACTTCCAGGACATCGGGACGCTCTACAAGAACCCGGAATGGAGCGACTGGTGGGACGACTCGCTGCGGTTCATTCCCGATGATTATCACGACCTGTTCTGGGACCCGTACAATGACACTGCGAGGATCCACAGCAACAGCTGGGGCGCGAAGAACTCCGACTACGACCTCGAAGCCATGATGGTTGACAAGTTCATGTGGGAATACCCGGAGATGCTTGTCGTCTTCTCCACAGGTAACGATGGGCTCAACGGTCCGGGCAGCCCCGCGACAGCGAAGAACACCATTGCGGTGGGGTGGCATGGCAATTTCCCGAACCAGGACAAGGTGGACTCCTCAAGTTCGGTCGGTCCAACAGACGATGGTAGGCGCACGCCCACGGTCATGGCTGTGGGGCAAGGCGTCTCCTCGCGGTCAAGCGGAAACAACTGGGACAACTCGAACATCGGGAACGAGCTCGGTTGGCAGGGAACGAGCTATTCCGGTCCCGTCGTCTCAGGTCTCGCCGCGATCACCCGCCAGTACTACACGGAAGGCTGGTACCCGACGGGCAACGCGGTCCCCGCGAACGGGTTCACACCCAGCGGGGCCCTTCTGAAGTCCACGATAGCCGTCGCCGGACAGCAGATGCAGGGGGCAAGGGCGGACAGGATGTTCGAGGGGACATGGCCCAACAGGGCACAGGGCTGGGGAAGAGTGGTCCTGGACAACGCACTCTACTTCCCGGGTGATGCCAGCAGACTTCACATCGTCGACCACACTGAGGGCCTCGCGACAGGAGAGAGCGTGGAGTACACCTACTACGCCTCGAGCGGCGCAATCCCGTTCAAGGTCGCGATGGCGTACAGCGACTATCCCGGAGCGACGCCGACGACCAAGGCGCTCGTGAACAATCTGGATCTTCTTGTCACATCCCCTACGGGGGAGACCTTCAAGGGGAACGTGTTCACCTCGGGAAACGTCTACGTCGATTACATGGAGTCCAGGCCCGACTTCGGGTCCTACGACATCGACAACCCGCTGGAGACTGTTCTCGACCTGTCCCCGAGCATCGGCTTCTGGAAGGTGAGGGTGACGGGGACGAACGTTCCCTCCGGGCCTCAGCCCTTCGCGCTGTCGATAATCGGTGCGACGGACCCGGGCTACGGACAGCTGTTCCTCGACAGGACTCTGTACGGAGACTCGGACACTATCACCATAACGGTGGAAGACGCGGATGCGGTCGGCCCTCTGATCGTTCCGGTGTACAGCGACACGGAGACCGGCGGTGAGAATGTCACACTCCTCGAGATCGGAGCAGGTGTGTTCGAGGGGGCGATCAATACCGCCTTCGGCACACCAACCGCCGACGGAGCCCTCCAGGTGAGCGAGGACGACACGGTCACGGTCGAGTACGCGGACACGACGGTCCCAATTAGGACCCTCCAGCAGACGGCGCTCATAGACGGCGCACCTCCGATGATAACGGGCGTGAAGGCGACGAGGATAACCAACGCGGCCGCCACGATAGTGTGGAACACGGACGAGTCGGCGACCTCGACGGTCTTCTACGACACCAGCCCTGTGTCTCTGACTAATACTGCGGTCAAGACGCCTGCTGGTCTCTTCGTCTCCCATTCCATTGATGTTATCGGCCTGCAGACAGGCTTGAGGTACTACTTCGACGTCGAGTCGACGGACAGATTCGGACACACGACTCTGGATGATAACCAGGGACAGCACTACAGCTTCGTTACGACCGAGAAGGCGGAGCTTCTCCTCGTCATCGGCGACGACACGTTCCCGCCGGAGAGTGTCGATAGGTACAAGAACGCGTTCGAGAGCTTCGGGTGGTCCTACAACGAGTGGTATGTGGACAGAAGCGGCGTTCCGACGCTAATGCTGCTCCAGGGATACAAGGTCGTGCTCTGGCAGACCGGCCTGGAGGAGTATCCACCGTTCGAGCCTGAGGAAAGGGTCCTGATAACGAACTACATAGACGAGGGAGGACGGTTCTTCGTCTCCTCGCACGACGTCGCATGGGCGCTTGCCAAGGACTCCGGTTCCGAATACGCGTCAGTAGAGTCCGGACAGTGGGTCAATTCCACACTGAAGGCGGACTGGGACATAGACCCCAGCCTCTGGACGGCCAACGAGGGGTCCATCGGAGACCCGATCAGCAATGAGTACGTTGGATTCAACCGGGTAAATTACGAGCCCCACAGGTCAGGTGGTTCTGGGGATGAGGTTAAGGCTCAGAGCTACGGTGGATCCGCCTCGACCGTCTGGATGAACTACGGGATCGATGCTTCCCCGGGGGATATCGGGCTCAAGTGGGTCTCCTCGGCTGCGAACGGGACCGCGGGGCCTGGGAAGGTCTGGGGAGGTCAACCATCTAAGCTGGCCTTGTACTTCTTCGAGGTCTCCCGAATCAACTTCGCGGACGTGAACGACCTGGACAGAGGCTCGATAATCAACAAGACGGTCGTGTGGCTGATTGGCCACGACCATCCAGATGTCCAGGTGATCTCTCCCAACGGCGGAGAGGTCTTCGTCGGGAACACCGTACAGATCGACTGGAGCCGCCAGGTGTACTCGTCAGGCGTAAACAGCCAGGCGCTCTTCTACAGCCCGGACGACGGTCAGTCATGGGTGAGGATAACGCCCGACCCGCTGCCGGGAGACACGACCTACAACTGGAACGTGATCGGCCTGCAGAACGGGATACACTACCGCGTGAAGGTCGTTGTCGAGGACGACGGCGTCCCCTACCCGATGCTCAACGGCACGGACATATCGGACGACACGTTCACGATCCTGAAGCCCGGGGGAGACAATGTTGGCCCCATAACCGTCCCGGGAAGCATAAACGCAGTCCCGAACCCGGGCGAGAGGTACACGAGCATCGCATTCACGGCGACCGTCGACGATACGAACTACGGGAACTCGATGATACAGGCCGTGGAGTTCTACATGGACGCTCCTGGACCCGACGGCGGAGGAACGCCGATGAGCCCTGTGGACATCTTCGACACCGCCCTGGAGCAGGCCACTTGGACCGGCTCGGCGGACTGGCCGCCCGGAGTGCACTGCATCTTCATCCACGGGCAGGACGCCGCGAACAACTGGGGCGAGTGGGAGTCCAGGTGCTTCACCATGCTCGGCAAGGTAGTGCAGGCCGCATCCAACTTCATGGCGGGAATCACTGGATTCGCCTACGCGGATGTGACCCTCGCATGGACATTGTCACCTGACGACCCGCTTGACGTGACCAACTATGCCATCTACTACGGAACGAGCTATGACCCGACGGCTACAAGCTACTCGTTCCTCGCCAGCGTCCCGAACCAGACGGGAATGTACGTTCACGCAGGAGCTGGTTCGGCCATCAGCAATTACTACTACGCGATATACTCCAACAGCTCGGGCGGCGATTCCACCATGGCCTCGCAGCAGGCGGCGAAGTACTGGATACTTCTTATTGGGGGCGTGAACTTCATCTCGGTGCCGATCACGCCATCCGACCCGTTCCCGGCAACGGTGTTCAAGATGATGGACACCGACTTCAGGGTCTGGACCTACGACCCGCTGGCGGGCGGTTGGGACAGTTTCAATTCGGTCAAGCCCTACGGCGGAGGATTGTCCACGATTATGCCTGGCAAGGGCTACTGGTTGGACGTTCCCGCAGCGGACGATCTCCACGTCGCTGGATACGTGCAGACCCAGGTCTCGATCGAGCTGATCTCGCCCTGGACGCTTGTCGGATACCCATCGCTCACGGGCTCGATGACGGTCGGTGACCTGAAGGCGACGACCGGGGCGACGAAGGTCGAGGGATACTCGGCGGCAGCGCCCTACCACCTGCAGGAGCTTGCGGACGTGTACGTCCTTGCACCCGGAGAGGCCTACTGGGTCGGCGGCGCCGACTACATCTGGCTGGTCTACATCTGAGCAGGCTCATATAGGCGGCTTGACTAAAGCAAAGTGAACCCCCATGACGAGCAGAAGCGTCATCGCAGTAATGCTATCCCTCGCGTTCATCCTGACAATCGGTCCAGTTGACCTCGCCTCGACGAAAGGAGAGGTGTACGACGCGCGGGTGGGCGATCCGCACTACCTCGGAATCTATGGATTCGCTTTCGATACCAGGAACGGGGAGCCGCTGATTCCCGCCGCTCTGAGAGTGACAGACTATCCCACTGGAGGCGATGGTTACTACATCGTGCAGTTCAGCGGTCCCGTCACGGAGGAGTACAAGGAGTCGCTGACGCGAGCGGGCGGGGAGATCGTGAACTACGTTCCTTCGAATGCTTTCCTCGTGAGGATGGCCCCCGGACTGCGCACGAACCTGGAGAAGGTCCAGGCAGTCCAGTGGACGGGCGTCTTCCAGCCCGCGTACAAGATAGTGCCCGAGCTCACGTTCGAGGCGGGGATAGTCGAGGCCCAGATCATCACGTTCAATCCGGATGGCGTCAACGCCGTTCTCGAGCTGCTCCCGGAGCGCAGGGTCATCTACACGTACGAGGGCAAGGACTTCGGCAGAGTGGACGCCCGCGTGACCTACGAGCAGGTCGTCGAAATCGCCCGCCTCGCCGACGTCAACTTCATACAGCCGCGAGAGGTTCCGGAGGTCCAGAACAGGCGGATGCAGTGGATAATGCAGACGAACGTCCAAAACGACAGGCGCATCTGGGACATGGGGATATCAGGCGAGGGACAGCTCGTCGGGTTCTCCGACACGGGGATAGATTTCGACCACAACTTCTTCCGCGAGAACGCGACGACGATACAGAAGGGCGACATCTATAACGTCACGGACACGACCCGAAGGAAGCTCGTGCGGTACTGGGTGCACGGCGGCGCAAACCAGGAGTGGGCATGGAAGGACAGCCCCAACCGCTGGGACCCCGGCGCTGGATGGGCGACCATAGGACACGGGACCATGGTGACGGGGACGTTCGGCGGCAATGACGATTCGATCGGCTCGAGCACCAATGACGGAGGCGCCAAAGGCGCCAAGGTGTTCTTCCAGGACATAGGAGACGTGCAGCAATGGGGAGGATACTGGCGGGATGCCTTGGCCTGGGTACCCTCTGACTACGACAATCTCTTCGGTCCCGCCTACAACGCGGGCGCGAGGGTGCACTCAGGTTCCTGGGGCTCCTCCACGACCGCCTACACGCAGGGCGCGCAGATGCTGGACGAATTCATGTGGAACAATCCTGATATGCTGATCATATTCTCGAACGGGAACGGAGGCGGGGGCTGGTACGACGTCGTTAGCCCCGCCACTGCCAAGAACGTGCTGTCATCGGGATCGAGCGCGACGTCTCCGAACCAGAACAGCGTCGCCGACTACAGCAGCCCCGGACCGACCTCCGACGGTAGGAGAAAGCCCACCGTCATTGCGGTCGGAGAAGGCACCTCATCCATGTCTACGGGGAACCCGAGGGACGATACGAACACGGCCTGGGAGGCGGGCTGGGGCGGAACGAGCTACTCGGCACCCGACCACGCATCGCTCGCGGCCATGACCCGCCAGTACTTCATGGAGGGTTGGTGGCCGACTGGGACGAAGAACCCCGCGGATGGTTTCGAGCCCTCCGCAGCATTGGTGAAGGGCGTGCTGGCGGCAAGCGCCCAGCAGATGACCGGCTCGTACACGGACAGGGAGAACGAGAACACCTGGCCCAACAACGCACAAGGCTGGGGGCGGGTCCTCCTGGACGACGCACTCTGCTTCGCCGGGGACACGAGGCGCATGGAGATCGTTGACGACACGTCCAGCCTGAGCACGGGAGAATCAAGGATCGAGTCCTACTACGTTCTCGATTCCGCAGAGCCGCTGAGGGTGATGCTCACGTGGACCGATTATCCCGGGGTCGCGTGGACCACACCGAACATCGTGAACGACCTCGACCTTCTTGTGACGGACCCGCTCGGAACCACGTACAAGGGCAATGTCATGGGGACCTTCGCTCAGGGAGAGTCGCAACCCGACACAGGCAGCTACGACAGGCTGAACGTGCAGGAGGGCGTCCACATCAAGAGCCCCATGGTGGGCGCGTGGACGATAGAAGTGATAGGGTACAACGTCCCGAGCGGCCCGCAGCCCTACGCCCTGGTGGCGCTCGGCGACCTCGGCACGGGCTGGGGGCAGGTGTACCTGGACCGGAGCGTCTACGGGGACAGCGACACGATAGGGATAACTGTCCGGGACACGGGACCGACGGCCGTGAACGTGACCATCTGGAGCACGACGGAACCCACTCCCGAGACGGTCTCGCTGAACGAGTCCGCGCCCGGCTCAGGGAGATGGACGGGGACGATCAACACTACTACCGGTGCGCCAACGACTGACGGAGAGTTGCAGGTCTCGGAGGGCGATCTGGTGACCGTTCAGTACGACGACATGAACCCGATACACACTTCCACGGACACGGCGACGATAGACGCCTCGGCCCCGCTGATATTCAACCTCATGGTAACCAACATCACGTCCACGACCGCGAACGTCATATGGAGGACGAACGAGCCCGCGGACTCGAGAGTGTACTACAACACGAGCGACCCGCTCGACGCGGAGGAATACATGAGCGGGTACCGCATCCAGCACGACGTGCTACTGACGGGACTGCAGCCCGAGACGACGTACATGTTCGACGTGGAGTCCTCGGACCCGTACGATCACACGACCACTGACACGAATGGAGGGCTGCACTACAACTTCACGACGCTGAAGCTCTCGCCCGAGCCCCCGACGAACCTCAGAGCATGGCTGTTCGGACCCAACTACATCCATGTCCATATCGAGTGGGACCTCTCGGCAGACGACGCGACGATGATCGACCACTACACGGTGTACTTCAACACAGGCGCATACGATCCAGACGGGACGGGATACCAGTTCCTGGCGACGGTCCTGCAGGGCTTCAACTTCTACAACCACTACAACATGGGGCACCTGAACTGGATGAACATCTTCTACTACGTGGAGGCGAACTACAGCGCTGGACTTCCGGCCAGGACCGAGGACCAGGCGGCCAAGTTCACAAGATGGACGCCACCGGGCAACGTGCTTCTTTCCTTCCCGCTCAAGATGGTCAACGAGACCATAGAGTACGCGCTGCAGACGGTCAGCTGGGACATGGCGAGGTTCTACGATCCGTGGACGGAGGAGTGGAGGGAGAACCACATCTGGAAGAGCTGGAACGACCTTCTGACGGTGAACCAGTCCATGGCGATCTGGGTCAATGTGACTTCGGCCGAGCCTGTGACGAGCGCGGGGGTCGTGCCCAAGAGCGCGGAGATCTTCCTGAAGGAAGGGTGGAACCTGGTCGGGTTCCCGCACCTGTACTGGGACTACACAGCTGGCGATCTGATGGCGCAGACCGGGGCCGAGAAGGCGGAGAGCTTCAACGCCGTCGCACCGCCGTACTACCTGTACCGCCTCACTGGACCGATGTACATGGCCCCGGGCGAAGGATACTGGATAAAGGTCCCCGCCGACACCATGTGGATGCTGTAGGCTGCTTTTCTTGAGCTTCCGCGACCCTCAGAGGACGCCAAAGAAGTACGAAGCGCACAGGAACGAGAGCGAGTACAGTGGTATCGACACGATGAGCCCCTTCCCGATTCTTGAGAGAGTCGTGGTGATGTCGCCTCCCTGAAGGCCTTCCGTGAAGTAGCTCGCCACCGCCAGGTTGCAACACAGGAGAGCTCCCAGGATCAGCACGAGAGCGGACGGTGTCATCCCTCCGGAGCCCGAGAAGTGAGCTTCCATGAGCAGGGACATCGAGGCCGTGACCCCGAGCACCAGGGGCGAGAAGAACGTGAGGGTGCTGTTCACCGTCTGGACTATCGGGCTCATCTCGTCCCTTGCATCTGCCTCGATCCTCGAGGTGTCCCTGAGGTCGGATGCGATCAGCTTGGCCACCGTTCCCGCCAGAATCCCGTCCTTCTGCGTGATGTCCACGACCGCCTTGAGATTCGATCCCAGAATGGGTTCATCCCGAATCACGCTTTCGCATGTCAGCGTCTCCCCGGCCGTGGTCGTGCCCCTCGACATGAGGAAGATGTCCCTGGTGATCCTCCCCGCCAGTTCCGTCCCTTCCATCCGTTCCGCGGTCTTCAGAAGCGCCTCCTCCAGGGGCTTTTCCGCCAGAAGGAAGTCGCCAAGAGACTCGAGCCCCTCCGAGACATCCTCGCGGGATACTTGCGGCATCGTGCCTTTCATCATCCTGCCCGTGAAGAGCATTGCGAGAGCTATCATCGAGGATGCGGACACAAGAACCACGAGGGACGAGACCGGCGTGGGCTCGAGAAGCCAGGCAGTCGCCACACCCAGGACGATCGTGATGGATGCGGCAGCAAGGAGGGCGGACATACCACGGAGGCCGAGCTGGAGACGGCCAGGGGAGGAGAACGGCCGCCTGGACAGAACCTCCCTGCAGTACAGGAGCATGCCCAATGGGAAGACTATGTCGAGAATCACTGCAATCGCGGCGGGGCTGAGAGCGCTTTCCCCGCTCATTCCTTCGCCAGCAATGCCCACGGGAGCCGCGACGGTGAGCGAGGACATGGGCAGCAGCGAGGCGATCATGACGGGAAGCACGATACCCAGAGCGAAGACAACGTTTATCGGCGCTTTGAGGGATGCGAGATATCCTTTGAGCTTCCTTCTCGTGTGCAGGTGGACAGGGGACATCAGGGAGCCGAGGTTGTCCCTGCGGCCCAGTCTCACGGCATCCGAGAACCGCCGTAGAGCCTCCTCGAGACCATCGTTTCTTCCCCTCCATTTCCGCACGTACTCGCCGAAATCCTCTGGGAGACTTCTTCCCTTCATGTGAACGTTCCAGATCATCCGCTGGAAGCCACCCTTCAGCATCCCCCTGGAGTTCTTCGCGGAGGAAAGGACCGCGTTCTCATAGGTCAGCGCCCCTCCCGCGCCGCCGATCAGATAGCTCATCACCTCTGGAGCCTCCCTGAGGGACGATTTCTCGATCCTCGCGGCGAGCGTTGCCGGATACGACAGGAACGTTCTCTGGAGAAGCAATGGGAGGATGAGAGCGAGAACGATGTAGATGGAGTGCGGGTGAAGCACCGCGAGGACCGGGACCGCCAGAAGAGAGCAGAGGAGGACCAGTCGTCCACCGGAGACCACCTCTCCAGGCCTCAGCCCTAGCCCCACGAAGGCGATGTCGTCCTCGATCGATCTCATGTCATAATCCAGCATCGACTTCAGCTTCGAAAGGGCCGGGACAAGCCGCTTCTTGGCGCCTGACCGAGCCGTCCGGGCCGGGGCCGGGCTTGGCTTCGTCCTGCACCGCAGAGGTCCGAGCGTGCGGTGTGCAAGCCTGCAGAGCCTCGTGAATGCTACCCCGGGCCTAGACATACACGGCCCTCACATCCATCCATTCCTTCCACTGCGCAACCAGGTCGCTGCCGGAGTAGCCCTCCTCGATGAGGGATGAGAAGACCGAGTTCGCCAGTGAGACGAGCTTCGCGGAGAGCAGCTTCGTCCCCAGCCTGCGGGCGAGCTCGACGACGTGGAGCTTACACTCAGCCCTAGCGTGGATGTTAGCAAGAGCTTCACCGTAGCTCATCCCCCAGGAGTTCGCAATCTCTCGAATCTTGTTGGAACCTTGAAGGAAGACATCGGTCTCGACAAGAGAGTCCTGCGAGATGCTGAACCTCATCAGGGGGAGGAACCTGCCATCATAGGATTCCTTGCAGAGCTCGGAGATCTCGATCACCCTGCGTCTGGAGTTCTGCGTTCCCCTCGGCCGGAACAGTCCCGCGACGATGACGATATCAGTGGCCGAGAAGGACTGCGGAGGAATGCCCAGGTCGTGGACAACTCGCTCGAACACGCTCCTGGATGAGCTTCCGTGGATCGTTCCGAGGACTGCCGAGCCCGCGGTTCCCACCCGCATCGCCTCGTAGAGCGTCTTGGCTTCCTCCCCCCTGACCTCCCCGAGGACCAGGGCCGATTCGCCCAAGCGGAGAGAGACCCTTAGCGCCTTCTCCGCTGTCATCCGGTTCGACGACTGCCCGGAACCGACATACAGGCCCTGGATCTTGTACCCGAGGCGGCGGAGCTCCGCGCACGGGAGCTCCAGTGTGTCCTCGATCGTGAGAACGCGCTGGCTGGTCGGGAACTCGAACATCATCGCTCCCAAGAGGGAGGACTTCCCCGCCCCGCGACTGCCCGTGACGAGTATCGTGGCATTCCCGTCGATGAGGAACGAGATGAGACCGGCGGCTAGCGGCGTCAGACTCCTGTGATAGACCAACTTCGTGAGCGTCCAGGGGTCCGTGGAGTGCCTGCGAACGGCGAGGGCTATCCCGTCTGGGCTGAGCGGTGGTGCGACGGCCGTCAACCTGGCGTTCATGTCACCGAGGTCCGTCTCAAGGATCGGGCTCCTCTCCGAGAACGGCTTCCCGCTCATGATGAGGAGCTTGGAGATGATGTTACGCAGGCCCGTTTCGCACATGAGGATGTTCGACCTGCATCTCTGATGCGATCTTCCTCCCCCGGCGTCGGCAACCGTGAGATGGAGCGGCACCTTTTCGCAGGGTGCGTCGAGAAAGATGTCCTGAACGTTGGAATCGGCAAGGAGGATCTCGAGGATTCCCAGCCCGGCGGTGTTCCTCTCCAGAAGGACCGCCAGAAAGCGAGACCGACGCAATCGCTCGGCCTTCCCCAGGGTTCTGGGCAGATGGAGCGCGATCAGGTGTTCCGCCCGATTCCTGATGTAGCGTCTCACCTGGGCGGCGTTGCCGAGATCGAGATTCGAGGGCAGGACGGACCAGATCTCATCCACGACGTTCCAGAGGATCGAGAGCTCATCCTCGGGTACTTCGAATGAGGGCGGAGAGAGCCAGTAGAGGAAATCGGGGGAATTCTCCAGACGGAAGATCTGGATGCGAGACTCTTCGACGGCATAGCTGCTGGTCACCTCGAGATGCTCAGGAGGGTCGCCGAGGACCCAGAAGGAGACGAAGAAGGGCTTCCACTTCTGGTCCCTGGCAAGGAGCCGGCCGATTGACCGTTGGATGGCACTTGTGTCTATCCTTCTGATCCTGAGAGCCGCGTGGGCGTAGGGGTCTCGCAGCGCGGTGGAGGTTCTCGAAGTCCTTTCGGCCGAGGTCACCCCTCCACGATTCCAAGGCCTACCCTGAGAGCGAACCGTCTGAGGAGCATCGCCTCGTCAAGGATGATGAGGGCATCCGTCTTCGTCTGGAAAAGGCACAATTCGCACCTGGGTCCGCCATCCTCCTTAGCGATCTCAAGCATCTTCCTCAGCGTCGAGAAGAAATCGGTGAGCCCGCTAAGGAACGCGGCCTCCAATTCGACAAACAGCCTCCTCGGGTCCAGCTGACATCCGCGGCATTGCTTCAACTCCTTCTTCGGCCGGCAGCGCTGGTTCAGCTCCGCCCTGATCGCTGAGAGGGCGTCCAACAGGCTCCTCATCCTGGACAGGAGCTCCACGCTCAGCGTCGTGTACATCTTCACAATGGTTCCGGAGAGAACCACTCTCTCGATCCTCAGCCTGGAGTCGAAGGCCAATAACGAACCTGTGAAGCACCTCTGCTTCCTCAGATCGGGCCGGGCGTCGCATCCCGTGCAGTCGATCTCGAGAAGGTTCCTCTCTTTTGAATACTCCGCCCTGCATATGTCCAGGCCGACATCCCTCCGAACGCATATGCAACTTCCGTGAGGGTTAAAAACCTTCTTGGCAAGATATTTACCCAGTCCCCCGTTAGTAATAGCATGTGGAGGGACGAGAGAGCAATTTCGCACATTCTGGAGGAGCTCGTGGCACTGGTGGTAATCCTCACGGCGCTGGGCCTGCTCCTGGTGAGCCTGCAGGGGAGATACGTGAACGAGATCGACACGCTGAAGGCACTGGAAATGAAGGAGGATGCAAGGGGTCTCCTTGAGAAGATCGTTTCCCACCCTCGGCTGACCAAGGACGGGGAATACCTCCTGCTGGACCAATGCTCTCTGATCAACGTGTCCGTTGAGCGGTTGGGAGAGATCCTCCAGACGCCGTACGAGTTCCGATTGGCGATATATGACGTGACGAACTCGACGGGCAGGTCCTTCCAGACTTCCGCGCCGTTCGGGAATGTCATCGGATCGACGACTAGCTGCAACGTCTGGATCCGACAGGGGGAGGTCCACGCCGCTCGGGTGTCGATCCTCATTTGGAGAGGGTGAGATGAACAGTACGGGTCAGCTGGCCGTCACGGATGCGCTTATCTTCCTGCTGATCGCGAGCCTGATCGTGTCCTTCTCGCTGATGGGCATGTCCGGGCATCTGGAGATCTCGGAAATCCACTCCGCGGCGGACATGAAGGACTACGCGGAGGACACGTTCATCGTCCTGATGCGCAGCACGCTAGACCTGGAACGTTGCGGGGCGAACCACACGCAGGCGGTCGACAGATACATCCTGCTCAGGACCAGCTCGCAAGACAGTGGGGAGTCGACGGAGCCACTGATTGAATGCAATCTGCTCGTGCACGAACTCGCGAGGAATCTGATACTGGAAAGGTACTGCTTCCTCCTCTCTTCCAGCTACATCAACGAATCCTCGGGAGGGCTCACGAAGATCGTGTTCGCCCCGGAAGAGAGTGACCCGCCGAGCGAGCACTTCCGGCTGAGCTGGGCCTACCCGATGATTGGTTTCGGGAAGTCAGGCGAAGCTATCGTCAGTCTTGATCTCTGGCGAAGGTAGCGGGGAAACCGGCAGGCCTCATGAACGATCCCGGGATCCAGATGGAACTCTGCATGATAGGCACGGGCGCCTTCGGTCGTTACGGGCGCACCTCGGCAACATTATTACTCCGGTATGCATGTGGTTCCTCAGAGGAGAAACCATGCCAACAAGGGTAGGATTCCAATTTGGGGAAGGGTCGATGGGCAAGCGGCTATTCGGTAGGAAGGATGGAGGAGTGTCGATGGGCAAGCTCATCATCACTGGCTTGATTGTCGTAGTCTTCGTCTTCTTGCTCGTGGGAGGCTTTGTGAACGTTCCCGCTGGTCACAAGGGCGTCATCGTGGCCGCGCCGGCAGGACCGGACGAGGTCGAGATAAGCGAGGGATGGCACTGGAACCCGTACTATGCCCTGTCCAGCATCGAGATCATCCGCTACAACACGCAGACCAGGGACATGAGCGCGTCACAGGGAAGCACGCTGACAGTGAGATCATCCGACAACCTGGACATACGAATGGACGTCTCTCTCATCTGGAGGATGGAGCCCGACAAGGTCGCCGACGTCAGGATCGAGAGAGGTGACATTCTCGACCTCGTCGACAGGTACCTCAGGACCGTGCCCAGGAACGTGGCGAGCAACTACACGGGAGAGTACATCGGCGGAGAGGGAAGGATGGTCGTCGAGGAAGAGACGCGAGTGGTGATCAAGCAGGAGCTGGATGCATACGACGTGGTCGTGGAGGACTTCCTGATAAGATCGATAGACCTTCCCACGACGCTCGACGTGGCCATCGAGGAGAAGAAAGCGGCGGAGCAGAAGGTGATCACGGCAGAGTTCAACAGGAACGTCACCATCATAAACGCGGACGCGGAGAGGCTACAGGCCATTCTCGAGGCGGAAGGCATCAGGAACGCGACGATAATAATGGCGAACGGAACCGCCGAGGCCGTGAGGATGGTCATGGAACAGCTGCAGATCTCGGACCCCAGTCTGGCCAATGTGACCGAGGCCTACCTTACGCTCCTCTACATCCAGGCGCTGACGAACCCGGACAGCAACATCCAGTACATCATAATCACGGACGGCGGGACCCCGATAATCATCCAGCCGCGGCCTTAGGCGGGCACGGGCGGACCTGCGCAGAGCGCTACGTATACCAGTCCTCGCCTCCAACCTTGCTGCTTGAGGCTCTCCATAGGATGACGAGTTCGTAGTGGCTTCCTGGCTTGCACGTAATCGTGAAGAAATCACCGACGGACAGGCTATACCCACCGTCCACGTCGGTGAAGGACAGGGGAGGGGGCGTCCCTTCATCTAGCGGGGCGATTCTGTCCAACCAAGTGCCGTTCTCCAGGAGTATCGCCTCGAAGTCATCCAGAAGCTCAAAGGACGAGACCCCTGCAACGGCCACGCTCCATTGATTACCGGCCGATAGTTCCGGGACGTCCAGTATTACGACTGGCTCATATGATCCGTCATAACCAATCAATCCGCTGACCATGACGTACAGGACGGCACTCATGACAACGGACGCGATGATGAAAACCGCCACGACCACAACGATGATTGTCAGGGCCGTCTTGTCATCACGCTTCTGGGGCACCCACGGTCCAGGGTAAGGGTAGGTCTGCAAGGCGCACAGAATCGTTCGTATCGACATCCCTCCGAACCTCCGTAGGGTCCACGCGAGTTGCAGAATATAAGTGTTTACCTTCAGGCGCGTCCAGCATCTTCACAGGTGAAAGAAGCTCGGGCGGACGTCATGGCCTACGTCTGCCACTCCACGGAGTCCAGTATCTCCATGTCGGTCCGATGGACGAGCGTGAAGGAATAGCCGCTCTTGGATTCGCAGGTCAGCCTGAAGTAGTCATCGGACGACAGACGCCAATCTCCATCGTGGTCGATGAACGTGATTCCGGGAGATGAGCCGGTCAACGGCTCCAGCGTGATCGTGTAGGAGTCGTCTTCGTCCAGTGTCGCCACATAGTAGTACAGGCTCCGGGTTGGATTGGCCGACTCGACCATGACCTCCCAAACGTTGCCACCGATTGCCCTGGCCTTCGAGAGCCGCGTTTCGGAAACCTCGCCCGAGCCAGGCAACAGGATATAGAAGTAGAACATGGCCGCTGAGACCATGATAACGATGACAATGAGGATGCCGACGATCCCCGATGCGGACGCACGGGCTCCAGTCGAGTTAGGGACTCTACGGCATGCTTGTCCGGTCAACCGCGTCAATCGCAAAAGTATCCCTCTTAACTTCGATATGAGAGTCGACTTGTGGCAATATAACAGTTCTCTTCTAAATATCACATTCACACACCTCCCGCTCGAAGCCTTATACGCTCCGCCCGCGTCGTCAGGTGCAGTGATAGCATGGAGGTTCTCGATAGGAACAGCACGACATCCAACGCCTCGTGCCAGTGCAGGGAGCCGTGCCCCGACTGCTCCTCCCCGCTCATGTCCTCGGGGAACTGCGGGTTCTGCCCGAGCTGCGGGTTCTCGGAGTGCGGCTGACAAGGATTAATAGGAGGGTGCCGATACCCTACTAATTAGGGGGAGGTCATTGTGATTCAGTACACGGACGAGGAGCTACTATCGAAGTGGGAGGAGTTCTTCGATCAGCACGGCTACGAGTCGAAGATAACAGCGATAGCCGACGTCTTCCCTCAGAAGAAGAGCCTGGACGTCACGTTCGAGGATCTAGACAGATACGATTCCGATTTTGCCATACATTCCCTGAGGAACCCCGCGCGGGCCGTCTCGGCCGGCGAGGAGGCGATCACGAGCGTGGTCCCGCCAACGGACGAGGACGTGTCGATCCACCTGAGGATGAGGGGTCTCCCGCGCGACCGGAGGATTATGATCCGCGACCTGAGGAGCAAGCACGTCGGGCGGTTCATCGCCATCGAGGGGTTGGTCCGGAAAGCGACAGAGGTCCGGCCCATGATAGTCGAGGCCATGTTCGAGTGCATGAGGTGCGGACACAAGTTCACCACGAGGCAGGAGGGGGTGGCGTTCCGCGAACCCTTGGAGTGCCCGGAGGGCGGCTGCGGCAAGAGCGCGAGCTCCACCCGATTCAATCTCATCCTCGACCAGTCCAAGTTCATCGACACTCAGAAGATCGAGGTCCAGGAGAAGCCTGAGATACTGAAGGGCGGCGCGCAGCCGGAGAGGCTGACCGCGTACTGCGTGGACGACCTCGCCGGGGTCATCACGCCCGGCGACAGGGTGGTACTAAACGGCGAGCTGAAGAGCGTCCAGAGGACGAAGATGCGTACCAAGTCGACCGTGTTCGACATCTTCGTTGACGCCAACAGCGTGGAGTCCGAGCAGTTGCAGTTCAAGGAGATCGAGGTCACCGATGAGGACGTCGCGAGGATCAAGGAGGTCGCAACTGACGAGAGGATAGTCGAGAACATAATCTCCTCGATATCCCCGGTCATATTCGGACTGACGACGGAGAAGGAGGCGCTCGTGCTGCAGCTCTTCGGCGGGGTGGCGAAGGAGATGCCCGACGGCACGAGGATCCGAGGGGACATACACGTACTCCTCGTCGGCGACCCAGGTACGGGGAAGAGCCAGCTGCTGACGTACATGAGCCAACTCTCCCCGCGGTCCGTCTACACGGCGGGGAAGGCGTCGTCCGCGGCGGGCCTCACGGCAGCAGCGGTGCGCGACGAGTTCGGCGAGGGGCGGTGGACGCTCGAGGCGGGCGCGATGGTCCTGGGCGACGGCGGGCTGGTGTGCATCGATGAGATAGAGAAGATGAACCCGCAGGACAGGGACGCCATACACCTGGGGATGGAGCAGCAGTTCATATCCATCTCGAAAGCGGGGATAACCGCCACGCTCCCGACGCGCTGCGCGGTACTGGCCGCCGCGAACCCGCGTTTCGGCAGGTTCGACGAGCACAAGTTCATCTCGGAGCAGATAGAGCTCTCCCCGACGCTGCTTTCGCGTTTTGACGTCATATTCTCCATACTCGACATCCCGGAGTCCAGAAGGGACATGGATATGGCCGACCATATGTTGAAGGGGCACCTTGTCGGCGAGCTGAGGAAGAGGATGAAGGAGGGCATCCGCACGGACATACCCGACACCGAGGTGTTCGAGCCCTACTTCGAACCGGAGTTCCTGCGCAAGTACGTGGCCTACGCGAAGGAGATCAGTCCCGTCCTCACGCCCGAGGCGATGGCTATCATAAAGGAGAAGTACCTGGAGATAAGGAAGCAGGGCGAGGCGGAGGGCTCGGCCGTTCCCATCACTCCGAGGCAGCTCGAGGCGTTCGTGAGGCTGGCGGAGGCGAGCGCGAGAGCGCGATTGAGCGAGTCCGTGACGGAGGACGACGCCAGGCGGTCGGTCAGGATCGTCGAGTACTGGCTCCGCAAGGTCGCCGGCGAGGCGGGGAGGTTCGACATCGACATAATCGTCACGGGCACGAGCACGTCGCAGCGTGAGCATATGTTGGCGCTCAGGGACATAATCCGCGAGCTGTCGGGAGAGGAGGACAGCGCCGACATCTCGGACATCATCTCCATGGCGGAGGAGAAGGGCATACACTCCAGCAGGGTCGAGTCCCTCCTGAAGCGATGGAGTCAAGAAGGAGAAGTCTATTCACCATCCAAGAACAGGTACAAGCTTGTTGGTAGGCGATAGACTGATCTGCGTGCGAACTTACACAAAGGGCGTCGAGCTCCTCCTCGCGGCGTGCGACAGCGATATTCTCGGGAAAACGTTCAAGGACGGCGAGCTGCAGATAGAGTGCGGCCGCTTCTACGACGGTGAGGAGGTCTCCGTCGAGGAGTTCACTGCCCAGCTGCGCCAGTGCACGATAGCCAACCTCGTGGGCAAGAAGACCGTGGAGGCGGCCATCAGCGAGGGGTTCGTGGACGAGAACTGCGTCATCTGGATAGGCGGCGTCCCGCACGCCCAGATGGTGATGATGTGAGCTACTGCGTGGAGTGCGGGAAGGAGGGCGAGACCCACGACAGCCTCTGCGCGGCGTGTTTTGACGAGAGGCACAAGCTCGTGCAGGTCCCGGAGCACGTGGACATCACGCTGTGCGCCCACTGCGGTGCCCACCAACGGGGTGCGAACTGGTTCCGCGTGGACAAGCAGGAGGCGATACGGCACGCCTTGGAGGGGGCGGTCGAGATCGAAACGGTCGCGCAGCTGGACGTGATGGACGTCAGCCTGCGGGAGGAGGACGAGAGGAACTTCACGGCGGACCTCCAGTTCATTCTCAAGATTGATAATACGGACTTCAGGCGGGAGGGGAGGACGCGGGTGCGGATCAAGCAGGGCGTGTGCATGAACTGCTCCAAGCAGAAGGGGCTGTACTTCGAAGCCGTCCTTCAAGTGAGGCCGCCCGAGGGCGGGGTGGAGAAGGAACTTGTCGAGAAGGCGGCCGAGATCATCCACTCCGAGGTCGAGCGGGCCGCGGACAACGTCTTCATCAGCAAGGAGGAGAGCCTGCACGGCGGCATGGACTTCTATCTGGGCAGCAAGGGCGCCGCGAAGAGGATAGCCAAGCTGCTGCAGTCGAGGTTCGGCGGGGAGGTGACTACCTCTTCGACGCTCCAAGGCCGCAAGGCTGGAAAGGACGTCTACAGGATGACGTTCCTGTTTCGGTTCCCCAGGTTTCAAGCGGGTTCGGTGCTGAAGGTTGGCGGCAAGCTGGTCCAGATCGTCGGCCTTGGCCCGCCGATCACGATCGCAGATCTCGCGACGCTGCAGGAGAGCACGATCCCCGCCGCGGAGCTCAAGTCCGCCCGAGAGGCTGATGCGAAAACGATCACCGCCATAGTCGTCTCGAGGGACGAGAACGAGGTCCAGGTGATGGACCCGGAGACGATGAGGACGATCACGCTGCTCCGCCCGCCAGGGGTGGATGAGGATGCTGAGGAGATGCTGGTCGTGAAGACCGCAGAGGGAGTCTATCCGTCCTGCCTGCAAAGAATTAATTAGTCCTCCGCCATCACCGAGCGGGGGAGGACGATGATTCCTGAGGATAGCATCAAGGAAGCTTGTGTTGAGATATTGAGGCGATCCGCCACGCAGCTGCCGATGGACGCCGTGAACGCGCTGAGGCAGGGCTACGAGAACGAGACGGACGATGTCCCGAGGATGCAGCTGAAGGCGATACTGGACAACATCGACCTCGCTGTGAAGACGGGAACCCCGATGTGCCAGGACACTGGCGTGCACATATTCTTCGTCAACATAGGCAAGGTCGACGTCAACGGACTGGACAGCGTGATCAATGAGGCTGTGGCAGAGGCTACCGAGTCCGTTCCGCTGAGACCGAACGCCGTCCACCCGCTCACGCGCAAGAACCCGGGCACGAACGTGGGCGTGAGGATGCCCTACATCAACTACCACTTCTCGGACAACGACTACCTCGAGATCGGCGTTATGCCCAAGGGCGCTGGGTCGGAGAACATGAGCCGCCTGGCGATGTTGACGCCCGCGAAGGGGTTGAAGGGCATCAAGGAGTTCGCGCTCGAAACGATGCTCAAAGCAGGCGGGAAGCCGTGCCCGCCAGTGATCTTCGGACTCGGGATCGGCGGCTCGGCGGACATCGCGATGCACCTGGGAAAGCAGGCCCTGCTGCGCCCGCTGGGCGAAAGACACCCGGAGGAGGATATCGCGAACCTCGAGCAGGAGATTCTCGCCGCGATAAACGACCTCGGCATCGGCCCGATGGGAATGGGCGGGAACACCACGCTGCTCGGCGTGAGCGCTGAGTACGCGCACTGCCATACCGCAAGCCTACCGGTCGCGATCAACATCCAGTGCTGGGCGGCCCGCCGGTCGATCGTGAGGATGTATCCAGATGGCCTAACAGAATACCCGCTGGAGGTGATCCAGTGAGTGAGAAGCACTTGACGGTTCCGCTGAGCGAGGAGGACGTCCGCTCCCTCGACGCGGGCGACATCGTCTACCTCGACGGCATCGTCTACACGGGCAGGGACGAGGTGCACATCCACGCGCTCGAGCACGCGAAGGAGGGCAAGGAGATTCCGGTCGACTTCAAGGACGGGGTCATCTTCCACTGCGGGCCGATAATGAAGAAGGATGGAGACAAGTGGGTAACTGTCGCGGCGGGGCCGACGACGAGCTCGAGGATGAATTCCCTCGAACCCGAGTTCATAGAGAAGTTCGGCGTG
The DNA here is from genome assembly GCA_022848865.1 of Candidatus Thermoplasmatota archaeon. Lineage (NCBI taxonomy): Archaea > Methanobacteriati > Thermoplasmatota > Thermoplasmatota archaeon. The sequence goes on from JAJISE010000005.1 coordinate 35,492, forward strand.
CGCGCCGTGATAGGCAAGGGCGGCATGTCCGCTCCTACGATCGAGGCGTGCCAGAAGTTCGGCTGCGTGTACTTCGCCATCACGGGCGGGGCGGCTGTGTCGATCGCCAAAGGCGTCGAGGACGTGCTCGGTGTGGAGTGGTTCGAGCTCGGCATGCCCGAGGCCATATGGATCCTCAAGACGAAGAACCTGGGCCCGCTCATCGTGGGGATCGACACGAAGGGCAACAGCCTCTTCGCGGACGTGGACAAGGAAGTGGAGGCGAACATCCCGAAAGCGAGGGAGAAGCTCGGGATCTAGGACCTCTTCGCGAGAATCCTCTTCATCCAGACCATAATCACTATCCCGAGCAGAGTGAGTAGCGCCGAGGCGAGATACAAGGGTCCCACTCCCATGGAGAAATAAACACCAGCGAAGAGCACGGGAGAAATGGCGTAGCCCGCAAACCTGGAGCTGTTGAAGAGAGAGGCCACGGCTCCCCGCCGCTCGGGGACTATCTCGACCGTCAACGTGAGCAGCGAGGCCCAGACCGCCGCTGCAGCGCAACCGACGACGACCATGGCAAGAATGAAGCCCCAGAATCCCGAGGCGAAGTAGAAGATGAGCATGCCTACGGACGTGAAGACGAAGCCTATCGAGCCCGTCCTGAACCGCCCGATCTTGTCGACAAGCATGCCCGCAAAGGGAGAGATTATCACTCCGCCAATGCCACCAGCGAAGAGTACGATGCCGATGGTCGCGGGATCGTAGAAGTAAGGATTGAGTGATAGCGCGTCCGAGGTGTAGGAGATGACGCCGATGAAGACGAAGAAGGTGAGGAATCCCGCCGCGCAGAGGGCAATGACGCCCGGGTCGGTCGCTATCTTGCGAATCGAAACATCGGACTTCTGGCGGGCGTGCTTCTCCTCTCCGCCGCGGAAGGCAACCTGTATGGCGACGAAGACGAGCACCGCGAGCAAGGCGATGAGATAGAACGTCCACCGCCAGTCGATCGTGTTCATGAATCCTGCGATGAGCGGCCCAGTGGACACCGCTGCGGCAGTCACGGCCCCGAAGATACCCATGGAGACGCCGCGCCTGTCATCACGCGTGAAGTCTCCCACGATGGCGTGAAGGACGGGTGTCACGAACGCGAACCCGAGGCCTTGCACGAACCTCCCGCCCAGGAAGGCATTGATATCTGGAGCCCAGCCGCAGAGGAACGATCCGACGGAGTATATCAGGAAACCCGAGGCGACGACCGCCTTCCGACCCAGATGATCCGATATCGTTCCGGAGAAGAGCTGGAAGAGGACGAACGGGATCATATAGACGGGAATGGAGAGAAGAATCTGCTCGATTCCGACTCCGTATGCATCCTTGAGAGGTTCGATCAGCGCAAGGATTGTGTTCCCCGCGAGCGGGCCGATGAACCCGCCCATGTACGCGACGAGAAGTCTCCTGTCCACCACGCCACGAAAAAGGAATGGACCCCATATAGACTTGCGGTTCAGTTAAATACACTCCTGACCTTTTCGTATATGTGAAGTTCCCGCTGGAGTGCAGAACCATCGACGAGATGCTGGCTGGAGGAATCGAGGGCAGTTGCATAACCCTCATCTACGGGGAGGGAGGCAGCGGCAAGACCAACTTCGTCCTGCAGCTCGCGAGGAACATCGCGAGGGAGAACAAGGTGCTCTTCATCGACACCGAGGGCGTCTCGATCGAGCGGCTGAAGCAGATGAGCGGGGACGAGCACGAGCATATCCTGAAGAACATCCTTTTCTCCGAGCCCTACACGTTCAGCGAGCAGCGGAAGATCGTCGAGAAAGCGACCAACCTTGCGGAGAAGAACAAGGACGTCGGCGGAATAATCGTCGATTCCGCCACGACATACTACAGGCTGACGAGGCTCCAAGATGAGTTCCGGGAGAGGAAGAACCTCGCGGACCAGGTGACGAAGCTGCTTAGGATCTCGCGGACCCGTGACATACCCGTCGTGCTCACGAGCCAGGTCTACACGGACATAAAGACGGGGACATACGAGCCCCTGGGCGGTCACATGCTCTCGCACAACGCGAAGACGATAATCAGCCTCGAGAAGACGGGGCCGCACAAACGGCAAGCGGTTCTGATGAAGCACAGGCACCTGGCAGAGGGACTGGTGGCTCCCTTCACGCTGACCGACAAGGGCCTTGAGTGCTAGGCGGTCATCTTTTCGACGATTTTCCTTTCTTGGTGGCTCTCCAGAATGCTCATCGCCAGGTCGTGGAAGGCGGCCTCCACGTTGTCACCGGTCCTGGCACTCGTGAAAGTGACGCCCGAGCCCGCATTGATCGCCTCCATGACGTCGTCCCTGCTGAACTCGAATTCGTCGTGCTGGTCGGCCTTGTTCACCAGAATGTGTATGGGCACGTCCCCGGCGACCTCGAGGCCGTCGTCGATCCAGCCCTCCAGTCCTTCGAGCGTGGACTTCTTGGTCACGTCGCAGACGGCGATTATGCCCTGTGCCCCGTGGACGTACGAGCTCATCAGGAGGTCGGCCAGGCCCTTGTTCCCCATGATGTCCCACACGGTCATGTCCACACGGACTTCCCTTCCGTCACCAGGATGCTCCAGGACGAGCGCCTTCTTTGAGACTTTCGAGCCCATCGTCTTGAGGTACCCGTCATCGAACTGGTCGAGCACATATCACCTGATCAGACTGCTCTTGCCCACCGCTTTGTCGCCGACAAGGCAGACCTTCATCTTGATCTTGTCCTCGTTTCCGATCTCCATAGTCGAGAATCTGTGTTCCATTCCCATCCCTTCCAAGGCTAGCTTCACGTTTAGGAGCTTCTCCGTGACGTCCTTGAGGGCGACTGGGTCGTTCTCTGTGTCCTTGGGCCATTTCATTATGAAGGCGGATTTCCCCTTGAGAGGGACCCATTCGTCGTCCTTCATCACGTCGATGAGCTCGTCTGGAAGAGCGCCGTTCTCCTCCAGAAGCAGGCATGTGACCATCTCGGGCATCTGACCTACCACTCCAGTGTGTAAGTCGTGCCGATTGGATTATATCTTCATTTCCGCGCAGTTATCGGGTCTGATAACGACCTGGCTGGTCACTTCTCCCTCGAAAGCATATGGTCGGAAGCGATCTGCATGTTTTCCCTGAGCGGCGACGGGAGCTCCTCCAGCGTCTGGTTGCACTTGACGAGGAACTCCTGCGCGATGTCTTCTGCCCGTTCTTGCGCTCCGTGCTTCCTGAATATCTCGAAGGCCCTCTGCACGTCTGCGTCGCTGGTGTCGGTGCGCGGCCTGTCCAGTATCGTGAAGAGCTCCTCCCTCTCCTCGTCCGTGCACCGCTCCGAGGCTATCACGACGAGCAGGCTCCTCTTCCCCTCCTTCACGTCGGAACCCTTCTGGCCTCTGCCCTTTCCCATGGTCATGTCGATGACGTCGTCCCTGATCTGGAACACGGGACCGATGTGCTTGCCGTAGCTCTCCAGCGTGTCGAGGACGTCCTCCGATGCCCCGCCAATTACCGCTCCACCCTGCACCGGGCATGCCAGGTAGTAGCCGGTCTTCTCGATGACTGTCTCAAGGTACTCGTCCGCGGTGAGGTCATTCCTCTGGCGGGCCGAGATGTCCATCGCTTGGCCCTCGCCCGTGTGGCTGACGGTATCCGTCAAGAGCTTCAGGAGCCGAAGAACGCGGTTCTCCGCGACGCCCCGCTCCAGCGTCCCGAGGGCCGCCTCGTACATCTTCGCGAAGAGGTAATCGCCCACGTTGATCCCATGGTCGACCCCGTACTCCTTCCAAACCGAGGGGCGGTCGTGCCTGAAGTCGTCCCCGTCCTGGATGTCATCGTGCGTGAGGAGGAAGTTGTGCAGGAGCTCCGATGCCACAGCAAAGGGCATCGCCTGCTCGACCGTCCCGCCCAGGCTCTCGCAGGCCAACAGGGCAAGGACAGGTCTGATCCTCTTCCCGCGGTACTTCTTGTCCTCGACGTCCAGGCCGAGAGAGTAGAACATCGCGTCGTGCAGGTTCGGCACCTGCCTCTTGACTTCCAGGAACGTCTCCATCTCCCGCTCGACTGGCAGTACCATTTCGGCGAGATAGGCCTTGAAATCGTCGACCGTCCTTCCCTGAGGACTCAACCGAGAACCTCCGTCTCCTTGAACCAGCCGGCCGTGTTACCCTGAACGACGTACTCCCTTGTGGCAAGCTCCTCCACATCTGACGAGCCTGTAAGGAACATGGCCGCCCGCAGCTCGTTGATTATTACCGTGAGCTCGGACTCGACGGCCTTGTACGACTCCTTCGCCGCTGGCAGGAGGCGGGACGCCATTCCCGCGCAAGAGGCCCCCAGAGCGACCGCTCGAGCGACGTCTAGACCGTTCTGGACACCGCCCGTGGCGATGACGGGGAGCCCCACGTTCGCCCAGACAACGGAGACGGGCGTCGGGATGCCCCAGTTCCAGTACAGCTTTCCGAGCTCCTGCTTCCTCTGATCGTGAACCTTCTTCGCGCGATAGAACTCGACTGCCGACCAGCTGGTCCCGCCGAGCCCGCCGACGTCTATGCCCACGACGCCCGCCTTCTTCAGTGCGATGGCGACGTCACGGGAGATTCCCGCCCCGGTCTCCTTGGCCAGGATGGGGAAGACCCTGGCGATGGCGGATATGGCCTTCAGGCAACCCTTCGCCTTCAGGTCGCCCTCGGGCTGCGCGATCTCCTGAAGGAAGTTCAGATGAACCGCCAGAACGTCCGCGTCGATCATTGTCACCGCCCTCTGCACATCCTCGAGATCCAGGGGTTTCTCGCTGGGCTGCGGAATGAGCTGCGGCGCGCCCACGTTGCTGATCACGAGCGGGATCTCGTGCTCCTTGAGGACGGAGAAGGTGTCTTCCAGTGTCGGATCCGCCAGCGCCTGTCTCTGGCTCCCGACGCCCATGCCGATGCCAACGGCGGCGGCGGCCTTCGCGAGGTTCTCGTTTATCTTCCTGGCCTCCTTGAACCCGCCTGTCATGGCGGATATGATGAGGGGGGCGGACAGCGTCTTCCCGAAGATCTCGACGCCTGAGTCAATCTCATCCACATCGATCTCGGGCAGGGCCTTGTGAACGAGGACGATGTCGTCCCAGTAGCGATAATCGGCGTCAACGTCCTCTTCCGAAACTATCTCAACGTGTTCCCTCTTCCTGTTCTGAGTCATTCTATCTCCTCGATATCTGGGTCCCGGGAGCGCCGTGTCCCATGAGGAACTTCATGAGCCTGCCGTCCACTCCGCCGTTGATGACCCACGTCTCCACTCCCATGTCAGCGATGTCGAACATGAGCCTGAGCTTCCTGAATATGCCGCCGGTCACGTCGGCCCGTGCCGTCTCGCCCTCGATCGTCTTGAACGTGTCCCAGTCAAGCTGCTCGATGGCCTTCTCGCCCTCCGCGGGCGGATAGCTCGAGTACACGCCATCGGTATCGGTCGCGAACACCGCCTTCTCCGGCTTGAACTCCCGCGATAGCCACAGCATCAGGTCATCGCCCGAGCATATGGCGAACTTCTTCTCCGTGTCGAGAACGACGTCGCCGAAGGTCACCGGCATCAGGTCCAGGCGGACGTATTCTTTGAAGGGCTTGTAGTCGATCGACTCCAGTGCACCGTCGTTGAGGCGGACGATCGAGCTCGGCGCCAGGGACACGGGCTTGAGCCCCTCCGCGATTAGGGCGTCCATCACCATGAGGTTCAGCGTCTTCACGTCCCTCTGGACGTGCGATACTCCTGGGAGCTGCTTATCGTTCAGGTATCCGTCCTCCAGCTTGTGTTCCTTCGCGAGGATGTGCCCGAACGAGCCCGCACCGTGGACGAGGATCATCTCCACGCCCGACAAGCCTATCTCCTGTGCAAGGACCCTCATCCTGTCCGCCCGGAAGGTCTTCAGTCGCGCCTTGTCGGTTATCAGGCTCCCACCGAGTTTGACCAGCATCATTGAACGTACCCTGCCTGCGGTGAAAACATCTCATCCATTAATAACCCTTTGGAGCTTCCCGTCCGAAGCTGCGCGGTCCATACGCATGCTACTTGCTGAGCTCTTCTGCCACCCTCTTGGGCATCTCGTCAAAACGGTCATCCATATGTCTGAATCCCTTCGAGATCGTCTCCGCGAAATCCTTTCCCGCTTGTGCTATTGCTGTCCCGAGATTCTTTCCGAGAGATTCCACAGCACCCACACCCTTGGCCAATTGCTCGGTATGCAGGAAGTGGATATAGTCGATGACTTCCATTATGTCACCTCCGTAGTCCTCGACATCAATTATGAATCGCTCTGGGTCATTGCCCATCTTCTTCACGGTCTCGATGTACTCATCAACATTCTTTGACTTGCCGCCGACCAGAGCCTCAACTGTTTTCTTGTCCGGAAGATTCTCTGCGAAGAAATGAGTTATGGACTGCTTCTGAGCCTCTTTCAGAAGACAGAGCCTGAATCCAGCATCTTGGATTGGCCTATCCCCTTCACGAATCACTAGTCTGATCTTCTTCACTGATTGATTACAAATGGCTTTGGCTATTTATATCTGCCATCGCTTTTGTCGATCATTCGCGATCCACGACAGCCAACGACCTCCGCAGAGGGCCGCGCTTCGAAGCAGTTATATATCCTTCGCATCTATTGATGGAGGCTATGCCCAGGAAACCCGCGAGGATGTACACGCCCATACGGGGTCAGTCCTACACCCGCAAGAAGTATATGGGCGGCGTCCCCGCCCTAAGGATCACCCAGTTCGACGCAGGCAGCAGGGACAAGCACTTCCCGGTTTCCGTGACCCTCCATGCGAAGGAGGCGTGCCAAATAAGGCATATCGCCCTGGAGGCCGCCCGTGTCACGGCGAACAGGTACATCCAAAAGCAGGCGGGAAGGGACTACCACCTCAAGATCAGGATATACCCGCACAACGTGCTCAGGGAGAACAAGATTGCCCAGGGCGCCGGCGCGGACAGGATATCCGAGGGAATGCGCCACGCGTTCGGGAAGGCCGTCGGGACCGCGGCCAGGATCAAGAGAGGTCAGGCCCTCATAACGCTCAGGGTCAATCACTCGAACATCGCCGATGCGAAAGAGGCCCTGAGAAAGGCAGGCGCGAAGATCCCGACACCGATAAGGATTCGGATCACTGAGAACGAGAAGAAGTGGATCTGATTCCAGCAAGCTTTTTTACAGAAGAGCACCTACCTGAGCATATGCCGTCCCGAAGGATCGCCTTGCTTGAGGATCTGTCGGAAAAGGAACTGGCGCGGTCCGGTGTCACAATATCCACCCTCGCGAGGATTGGGCGAATCGCGACCATTCCCAAGGCCTTTGTTGTCTCCCGTCAGGTCTTCGACGAGTTCCGGTCCATGAAGGAGGGTGCCTCCGAGCGGCTTATCCCGTGGTCCGTCGAGCTGGAGGTCGCGAGGGCGTTCGACCGCCTCGGTTCGAGCGTCGTCAACGTCATGCCCAGCCCTTCATATCCATCGGAGATTTCGGGCTCGTACGTGTCCGACAAGGCGTCCCTGGTGACGGAGATCAGGAAGACGATGGTGGAGTTCCTCTCCGAGGAAGAGGAGGACTTCAGGAAAGGGGAAGAGGTGGCCGCCTACAGGCTCGCGTTCCTTGTCCAGGAGATCCCCCCGCACAGCGTTTCAGGCTCCGTCGAGGGGGCGGGCGAGGGGAAGTACGACGTCAAGGCCCTGCTCGGGCTCCCCGTTGACCTCAGCTCATCGGACACCATGACGATCGACGAGGAGGGTTCATCGGTCGACATGACAATCCTCTCGCAGGAGAGGAAGTGGGTCGCGGAGGAGGCGGGAATGGAGGAGGTCGACGTCGAGAAGGAGCTCAGGCGGGAGTCGAAGGTCCCGCCGGACATGATGAAGAAGCTCTCCGCGCTCGGCGAAAGACTGACCAGGAAGATAGGACCCGGCGCGTTCCACTGGTACCTGAAGGACCGGATCTTCATCGTGTGGAACGTCTCCCTTGTCGAGGAGCTGCCTGAGCCCACTCCGGAGCCGAGGGAGGATACGATCGAGGTGAGGAGGCGGGTCCCCTCCAGTGAGACGAGCATATTCCTCATGTCCAAGTCCCCGCCCGAGAGCGTGGAAGGGGCGGAGATCCAAGGGCTGTTCCTCGTCCCGTCCGAGGGTGCCCAGCCCGTCGCGGATGAGCTCCTCAGGCTCTCCGAGGACCTGAGGCCAAGGCCGATCGTCGTCCTAGCGGGCGGCAAGGGCATAGAGTCTTTGGCGGGCGCTCGAAAGGAGGGAGGCAAGAACATATGGCCGATGTTCGATGCCAGCGCTTCGCATTCCGAGGAGATCACGAAGTCCGCGGCGGAAAAGGGGCTCAAGCGGTCGAAGGAGCTTCCGTTCTGGCTGGAGGTCGGTTCACCAACGTCGCTCCTTCTCCTCAAGGATGCGGCGGGGAGGTTCGACGGCGTGTTCATCCCGATCGACAAGATCGTGAACAAGATGGACGCCCCGGAGGACAAGCGGTTCGGCATGGCACTCTCGGCCGTCGGTGCGACCGTGGACGAGACCCACGAGCGCGGTCTGGTCGTGGCGATAGGGACCTCCAACCGCGAGCGGCTCGGAGAGCTGTGGAAGTACTGCGCGGAAAGGGGGATCGACATACTCGCCGTCGATGACAGACTTATAGATGATACGCTGTCCCTGTGGCGGGCAGAGGAGGTGTGATGATGCTGCAGAAGGGATTGGAATACGATGACGTGATATCCGAAGTCGAGAAGGCCCTCTCGGAGGACTTCCACTTCGAGGATGGAAAGATACTAGGATCGATGTGCACCCAGCCGTTGGACGTGGCAATCGACACGCACGGCATGTTCATCGAGAGCAACCTGGGGAACCCGGGACTCTATCCAGGGACGAGGAGGCTGGAGGGCAAGATCGTTGAGATGATGGGCGAGCTGCTGAACGGAAAGGGTGTGACGGGGCGCGTCCTGGAGGGCGGGACCGAGGCGAACCTCACCGCCCTGTGGATCGCGCGCAACCTCACGGGAAGGAAGGAGGTCATACTCGGCAGCAACGCGCACTTCTCGATCAGAAAGGCGTGCGACATACTGAAGATGATGCCCAGAGAGGTCGACGTGGACGAGAACCACGTGATGGACGTCGGCGAGGTGGAGAAGCACATCGGTGATGACACGGCCGCCGTGGTCGCGACAGCCGGCACGACCGAGTTCGGTCTTGTGGACCCGATAGACAAGCTGTCCGAGGTCTGCAAGGAGCGGACGTGGTTCCATGTCGACGCCGCGTGGGGGGGCTTCATCCTCCCGTTCCTGGACGACGCGCCCGCCTTCGACTTCAGTAATGCTGGGCTCAGCTCCATGAACGCTGACGGACACAAGATGGGGATGTCCACGATCCCATCCGCCGTGTTCCTGCTGAGGAAGGAGGAGGACCTGCAGAACATCGCCTTCGAGTCGCCCTACCTCACCAGTGTGTTCCAGACCACGGTGCTGGGCACGAGGGCCAGCGCGGGCGTACCCTCCCTGTACGCGACGATGATGTCGATGGGAAGGGATGGCTACAGGGAGAACGTGGAGAACTGCATGTCGCGAACCAGGCAACTGACGAGAGCGGTCAAGGACATGGGGCTCAGCCTCGTCACCGAGCCGGTCACGAACATCCTGGCGGTTAAGCTCAGGGACCCGGTCGGCGTGAAGGAGCACCTCGAAAGGAGGGGGTGGCACCTCTCCCTGACGAAGCACCCGGAGGCACTGAGGCTGGTCGTCATGCCGCACGCGACGGAGGAGACCCTCAACGTCCTCATCGAAGACATGATCAGCGCGTGCCGAGAAATGGGTGAGATATGATCGGGGACTGGGAAATCCAGAAGATGGCGGACGAGATCGTCCGTTTGAAGGCCAAGAGCGTCGCCATCCAGTTCCCCGACGGCCTGAGGAAGAGGATGGTCGATGTCGTCCTCGAGCTCAAGGGGAAGATCGACGCGAGCATCTATCTCTGGGGTGACCCCTGCTACGGCGCCTGCGACGTTGCTGATGCGCCCGTGGACCTGATCTTCCACATGGGTCACGCTCCGATTGGGAACATCGAGTCGAAGAACGTCGTGTACATGGAGCTGCAGAAGGAGCTGCCGGACACGGACCTTCTCGAGAGGGCCATCCCGTCCCTGGGGGAGAAGACAGGGCTCATCTCCAGCGTCCAGTACGTCCCGGAACTCCTGCGGGTGAGGCAATCCCTCGCCGCGAAGGGCGTGGAGGCGGTCATCGGAGAGGGAGACTCCAGACTGTCCTACCCGGGCCAGGTGCTCGGATGCAATTTCTCCTCGGCCAGATCGGTGGCGGGTGATGTGGACTCGTTCCTATATCTGGGGGAAGGGAACTTCCACCCGATAGGGGTCGCTCTGGCAACGGGAAAGAAGGTCGTCGTCCTCGACCCGGAGCGGGACGAGGTGCGGGACATCGATGACGCCGTCGATGAGATGAAGCGGTTGAGGTTCGCGGCGATGGAGATCGCGCGGCCCGCCGAGACCTTCGGGATAATCGTCTCAAAGAAGGTCGGCCAGAACAGGCTGGAGCTAGCAAACTCGCTCGAGGAGCTCCTCCGGGAGAAGGGCAAGAGGTCGGTCACGATACTGCTTGACTACGTCACCCCTGAGAATCTCATGGGCCTCGGGGTCGACGCATTCGTCTCCACCGCCTGCCCGAGGGTGGCGGTCGACGAGCAGGCGAGGTTCGACAAGCCCATTCTGACACCGACGGAGCTGAGGATTCTGCTGGGCGATATGGAGTGGGAAGACTACACGCTGGACGAGATCCTCGGCGGTGATAGTTTTAATAGCGCCTGACACATGGTGAGGACATGAAACTCGAGATCGACGGATGGAAGTCCCGGATCAGGTTCTCCGCATCACACATCGTCCCGACCTCCGAGAAGTGCGAGAGGCTTCACGGTCACGATTACGCTGTCCACATCAAGGTCAAGGGGGAGCCGGATTCCACCGGGATGATAATGGACTTCACGATCCTCAAGAGGGCGCTCAGGGAGGTGGTCGAGGAGCTGGACCACAGGGTCCTGCTTCCCGCCAAGAGTCCGCACATGAAGATCGAAGAGGGAGAGTCCATACGCGTCACCGTCGGAGAGAAGAACTACAGCCTCCCGCCGGAGGACGTAAGGATCCTGGACATGGTCGCCACGAGCGCCGAGCACATCGCTCAGTACATCCTGAAGAGACTGACCGAGGAGATCGAGGTCCCGGCCAACGTGAGCAAGATCAAGATCGGTGTGGACGAAGGACCTGGGCAGGGCGCATGGGCATCCATGAACTGCAAACCCGCCTGAATCGGGCCCGAAACGAAGAAAAGTTTATGCGTACACACCGAGTTCACAGTGCGATGAGCAAGTCCATAGTTCTACTTTCGGGGGGATTGGATTCGGCGACGACCCTCGCCATCGCGAAGCAGGAGAGCGACGAGGTCTACGCCCTGACGTTCGACTACGGTCAGAGGCACCGCAAGGAAGTGGAGAGGGCGAAGGCCATCGCGGACCAGCTGGGAGTGAAGGAGCACAAGATATTGGAGATCGGGCTAGACGAGCTGGGCGGCTCCGCCCTGACGGATGCGTCCGAGCCCATACCCGACTACCGCGACTTCGAGACCATGAAGGAGGAGATACCTTCGACCTACGTGCCAGCAAGGAACCTCGTTCTGCTCAGCTGCGCTCTGGCCTGGTCAGAGGCCCTGGGGGCGGGAGCCATCTACATAGGTGCGAACGCCCGCGACTACAGCGGCTACCCGGACTGCAGGCCCAGCTTCTACAAGGCGTTCCAGAGAGCGGCCGAACTGGGCACGAGATCGGGAGTCGAGAACCACGCGGCGGAGATCCGCCACCCGCTGATCAACATGAGAAAGGCGGACATAATCAAGAAGGGCACGGACCTGGGCGTCCCGTTCGAGCTCACGTGGAGCTGCTACAGGGGCGGGGAGATGCCCTGCGGGAAGTGCGACTCCTGCCGGATCAGGATGAAGGGGTTCGTCGAGGCCGGACTGGACGACCCGCTGAGCTACGATGGGTAGAGGGCAACGATAACCTGGGCGTTGAAGGATGATAATCAACGAGATCTTCAAGTCCCTCCAGGGAGAGGGGATAGAGATGGGCGTGCCCACGGTATTCGTCAGGCTGACTGGCTGCCCGCTCAGGTGCAGGTGGTGCGACCAGGAGGACGCCTGGACGAGCGGGAAGTCAATGGCCATCGAGGAGGTCCTGGACGCCGTGGGGAGCTACGACTGCTCCTACGTCTGCGTCACGGGCGGGGAGCCGCTGGCGCAGGACGAGGCCATCGGCCTGATCACGCGACTGCTGGACTCGGGGCACATGGTCTCCGTCGAGACAGGCGGCTCCGAGCCCCTGCAAGAACTGCCCTGCTCGAATGCCCTCATGATCAGCCTGGACATCAAGTGCCCGTCGTCGGGAATGCACGAGAAGATGGACTTCACGAACATCGAGCTGCTCTCGCCCTCGGACCAGCTGAAGCTCGTCGTCGCCGACAAGGAGGACTACGCCTACGCGAAATCGATCATCGAGAAGTACAAGCCTCAGTGCGCCATCGTGATGCAGCCCGTCGGCGGAAGGGATCTGAGATGGCTCGCCGAGAGCGTGCTCGAGGACAACCTCCGAGCGAGGGTCCTGCCCCAGCTCCACAAAATCATATGGGGAGACAAGAGCGGCGTCTAGGCCCCGACCCAGACGTTCTCCTTGGCCTTCTTCACGGCGGATATCGCGGACAGTGCCGCGAGCAGGCTCGTCTTCGGGTTCGACGGGGAGGGCAGATTCCTGCAGCTCACTTCGATCTCGCCGATGTCCCCCTTCACGATGAGCCTGTGGGTGTTCATCTTCGCGCTCGGATCGGCCACGAGCCTGACCTTGGTCTTCTCGAACCCGATGCCCGCGAGGCTCACGGTCGCTGCGACGTTTATGTTCCTGGGGAAGTAGCGGACCGCGTCCCGCGCGTGGCCCTCGAAGATTATCGTCGCCCTCTCGAGGGAATCGAGGTCGACCCGCCTGTCCTCCAAGTACCTCACTCCCTTGAACGCCTCGGGGGGCTTGTAGCTGATGAGGAGGACCTCGTTGATCTTCCCGCAGGACGCGGCGGCGAGACCGTCGATCCCCGCCAAAGCGCCGGAGGGGATGTACACCCTGCACTTGTTCTTCTTGGCCATCAGCCTGCACTTCGCCCTGAACTCGTCGTCGACCAGCGCACCGACGCTCATCACGAGGACGTCCTTTCCCTTCTCCAGGGCCATTGGAACGTATTTGCGGGCCGCGTCCTGGGAGGCCGCCTCGATGACCATGTCGACCCTCTCCATCACGGCCTTCGGCTCCCTCTGGTATCGGACCTTCGTGGACGATTTGACGAGCTCTTCGACCTTCTCCTTCCTCTTGTCGGAGATGTATATGATGTCGATGTCGCCCATCTTCTCCAGTGCCCTGGCGAGCTCCGTTCCGATGGACCCGCAACCGATGATGTTGACCTTCATCAATATCCCGCCTGAACCATAAGTGCCCCGATAATAAAGCTAACGGAGCGGCTATCAGGCGAAGGAAAGCCTCAATAACCCATTCGCGGATACTCCGCCAACGAAGTGAGCGGGAATGAGCGACGAGAAGCCGGCATACGAGCTGATCGAGCACACGGCCGACGTGGCGGTGAAGGGCTACGGCAGGGACCTGAACGAGATGTTCGCCAACGCGGCCTTGGGCATGTTCAACGTCATGACGGACACGTCCGCGGTGAAGAGCGTCGGGGAGTACAGGGTCGAAGTGGAATCCACCGACCTGGAGGGCCTGCTGGTCGACTGGCTGACAGAGCTGTTGTACCTCTTCGACACGCAGGACGTCCTGCTGAGGGAATTCGACGTCGGCATCGATGGCAACAAGCTCACCGCCACGGTGAGAGGCGAGAACCTGGACAGGGAGAGACACCCGCTGAAATCCGACGTGAAGGCGGCGACGTACCACATGCTCGAGATCAATGAGGAAGAGGGATACGTCATTGTGCTCTTGGACATATGAGTGAAATGATGATCAAGGCAATCACTTTCGATCTTTGGCACACGGTCCTCGAGGAACCGATGGAGAACTTCGCCGAGTTCCTCAGGGAGAACAGAACGAAGGCGATGGAGCAGGTCTTCGAGGCGCACGGTCTCCCGCAGCCATTGGAGGATATCGAGCGGGCCTACGACGTCCAAGGCCAGAAGCTATGGGACATATGGAGCAGAGGAGTGGACATCGCCGAGGAAGCCCAGATGGGCATCGTTCTCTCCGAGCTGGGAATCTCTGCGGACATTGCCAACGACGGTCTCGAGGAGAATCTGCTGGATGTCTACCACGAGGTCCTGGCGCGCGTCCCTCCCGTCCCTTTCGACGGAGCGGAGCAGCTCCTCGGCGGGCTGAGGGACAGGGGCATTTCCCTGGCGATCATCTCGAACACTGGACGCACCGGTGGGGCGTTCTTCCGGGAGCTGATGGAAGGGTACGGCCTGGCGAGGTTCTTCGACGTGATGGTGTTCTCGAACGAGGCTCGGATAAGGAAGCCGAACAAGGAGATCTTCCTCGGAACGCTCGAGAGGTTGCGTGTGAGTCCCGAAGAGGCCATGCACGTGGGCGATGATTCCGACAGCGATGTCGTTGGAGCGAAGAATGCGGGGATGAAAGGCATCCTCCTGCTCATCCCGGGAAGGGACCCGGAGAGGGGGGACCCTGACTTCGTCGTGACAAAGCTCTCGGAGATACTGGACATACTCAAAGAGCTGGAGGGGGCGGATTGAAGGCCTCGGCTGTCGCACATCCGATCCAGGGCCTGATAAAGTACCACGGCCTCGAGGACGAGAGGCTCCGCCTCCCGTTCCATGACTCCATAAGCGTGTGCACGGCGCCTCTCGCCACCCGCACAACGATCGAGTTCGGGGAGGGGGAGACGAGCAGCGCCACGATAGGCGAGGAGCCGGCCACCGGAAGGGAGTTCGAGAGGATCGCAGACGTCGTCGGCCCCGTCCTTCGGCTGGCTGGCGCTGACCTGAAGTTCAAGATGATGTCCGAGAACAACTTCTCCTCGAACATTGGCCTGGGCGCGTCTTCGTCCGGCTTCGCAGCGCTCGCCCTGGCAAGCTGCAGAGCGCTCGGACTGGAGCTCGGCGACAAGGAGGTCTCGCGAATCGCCAGAATGGGTGCTGCCTCCGCCGCCCGGTCCGTGACCGGCGCATTCTCCCGCCTGAGAAGGGGCATCGGTGACGAGGACACATACTCCCAACAGATAGCTTCAGAGGACCTTGAGATGGGGATCATAGTCGCCCTCGTTCCCGCCTTCAAGCGGACGGAGGACGCCCACAGGGACGCCCCGTCCTCCCCGTTCTTCCGCTCGAGACTGGCGGAGATGCCCATTATGATCGACAAGATGGAGCTCGCCATCAGGCAGAGGGAAGTGGGCAGGATCTGCGAGCTTGCCGAGAGGGACACGCTGATGCTTCACGGGATCACGATGACAGGGGCAACGGAGATGCTCCTCTGGCGACCGGAGACGATGAGCGTGATCCTGAAGGTCAGGAACATGCGGGAGAGGGGGATAACCGCCTTCTTCTCGATCGACACCGGCGCGACGGTCTACGTCAACACGTTCCCAAACAGGGTGAAGGAGGTCAGGGCTGAGATCGAGGACCTGGGCGTTGACACCATAGAGTGCACGGTTGGCGGAGAGGCCAGAGAGGTCAAGGACCACCTTTTCTGAGAAGTCGGTCCAACGTCAGAGGTAGGCGGTAAGAATATAGTGCAAAGCGCGTTTCCCGTACGCGTGAGGATAATCATTCTCGGCCCGCCAAGTTCTGGCAAAGGTACCCAGGCCTCGGTGCTTGCGAAGGAACACGGTGTCCCGCACATCTCCACCGGGGACATCCTCAGGGGCGAGGTCGACAGGAAGACGGAGCTCGGACAGAAGGCCGCGTCCTACATGTCCGAGGGGAGGCTCGTCCCGGACGGTCTCGTAATCAGGAAGATAGAGAGCAGACTCTCCCAGGAGGACTGCGCGCGAGGTTTCATCCTCGACGGCTACCCAAGGACTGTGGAGCAGGCGGTAGCACTGGACAAGATTGCTGCACCGGATGTCGTCCTTCACATCGACGTGACTGAGGAAGAGATAATCAGGCGGGCGACCGGGAGGAGGGTCTGCAAGACCTGCGGGGCGATATTCCACGTGGAGTTCAGCCCACCAAAGACCGCCGAGGTCTGCGACATCTGCGGCTCGAAGCTGGTCATCCGAGAGGACGACGCCGAGCCCACGGTCAGAAAGAGACTGGGGGTCTATCGGGAATTGACCGCGCCTCTGATCGAGAGGTACGGCGATATGCTCGTCTCGATCGACGGGAACGGCACTCCGGACGAGACGCTCGAGCGGGCTCGGAGCGCTTTGAGAGACGTTGGCAGAAACGCATAAATATCCACTAACCGTTGATGAGTACAGTGGTGGATTGCCGTGGATGATTTTCAGTGGCAGGTCCTGAACACGGCGGCTAAGAGAGGATACTACGGGGCCTCCAGGGAAGACCTCTTCTCAGACATAAGAGGTGTCAGATACAAGCAGCTTGAGGAAGCCGTCAGGGCTCTGGAGGAGGACGGTTGTGTGGAGGTCGAGTGGACCGGACCCAACAAGTTCGTCGTCAACATCACGGAGAAGGGCACCGAGACTGTCAAGACCGAGTACAAGGAGCGTCTGGCCGAGTACGAGAAGAGGATCGAGGAGCAGAAGGCCGCCGCAGCCGACAAGGAGCCCGAGGCCCTCTTCCAGTGCGGCAACTGCAATGCGCTGGTCAGTCAGGACTCGAAAGAGTGTCCCGAGTGCGGGGCCAAGTTCGAGGGTTAGCTGTACGCCTCAGCGAGTGCCTGGTCCTTTCTCCACTTCTCCTCAGCATACTTCTGAAGGGTAGCTAGGTTCTCTTTCGTCAGGTGCCTGAACCTGCCCTGGAGCTTGGTGTACTCCTCCACGGGAGTCATCTTCGGCTTCTTGTTGATGGTCATCTTCCCGTCCTCGAACTCGTAGAGGGTCCAGAGACCGGTGTTGACGACCATCTTGGAGATCTTCGCTCCCAAGCTGGAGTCCATCCGCCAGCCAGGTGGGCATGGCGAGTATATCTGGATATACCGGAAGCAGCCCTTCTTGTTCTTCGCGTTTTCCAGCTTCTTCAGAAGGTCGGGAATGAATCCAAGAGTGGCGGTCGCGACGTAAGGCGCATCGTGGGCGATCATGATTCGCGGGATGTCCTTCTTGTACTCGCCCTTGCCTGCCTCGACGCTCCCAACTGGAGTGGTGGTCGTCCAAGCACCGAAGGGTGTTGCCCCGCTCCGCTGAATGCCAGTGTTCATGTAGGCCTCGTTGTCGTAGCAGACGTAGATGATGTCCTCGTTCCTCTCCGCGGCTCCGGAAAGAGCCTGTATCCCGATGTCTGCGGTCCCACCGTCGCCCGCGAAGGCAACGACACTTGTGTCCGTCTTCCCCAGCCTCTTGAGCGCCCTGCTTATCCCGGCGGCGCATATCGCGGAGTTCTCGAAGAGAACGTGAAGGTATGGAACCTTGAACGAGTTGAGCGGGTAGGTCCCGCCAAAGACCAGCAGACAGTTCGCCGGGAAGTAGGTTATCGTGTCAGGCCCGAAGACCTTCATCGCGATCTTCGCGACCGTCGCACCGCCACAGCCTGGGCAGGCCGTGTGTCCGTTAACAAACCAATCCTCTTCAGGCAGATCCTTCATCTTCATGGCTGCACCCCCCTGGTGCCTATCCAAGTGACCTCTTTCTCGACCCGGTCATTCTTGGCCGCCTCGAGCGTCCTTTCGAACATAAGCCTGATGTCCTTCACCATCACGTCCCTGCCGCCGAGGCCCGCCAGGAACCCCAGGACGGGAATCGTGGAGTGCCCGTACAATGCGCTCTTCGTGTCCATGTAGTTCGGTCCTCCAGTGCCGAAGGACATCGCCCTGTCGTAGACGCCGAGCGCCTTCACCCGCGAGGCTATGTCCCTGATGATCTCCGTCGGATATGGACGGAACCATCTCATCTTCACCAGTCCAACGCTCTTGCCCTCGTCTCTCAGCTCATCCACGACATCCCTGGTCGTCGCGGACACCGTTCCAAGCGTGATGAGTCCGACCTCGGCATCGTCCATGCGGTATTCCTCTACCGCCCCGCCGTAGTCGCGACCGAACTTCTTTGCGAACTCGTCGTTCACTTGCTTAATCACTTCCTTCGCGTTCTGGGTGCTCTCCTCGGTCTGGTATCTGAACTCCTGGATGTATTCCGGGGAGGCGAACGAACCCACGACCATCGGGTCCTTGGGCCTGAGGTACGCGTGCTTCGGATCGTAGCGGGGAAGGAACTCGTCCACGTCCTTCTGGTCGGGGAACTCGACCGGCTCGACCGTGTGAGAGAGAATGAATGCATCGAGGTTCACCATCACCGGCAGGAGGACCTTGGTGTTCTCCGCGACCTTGTATGCCTGGACCACCATGTCCAGAACCTCCTGGTTGTTCTCGCAGAAGCACTGCAGCCAGCCGCTGTCCCTCTCCGCCATCGTGTCGTTGTGCTCGCACCAGATGCCAATGGGAGCTGCGATCGTCCTGTTGACGACGGGCATGACTATCGGCAGGTGAAGCCCCGCCGCCACGTAGAGGACCTCGTGCATGAGCGCGAGACCCTGCGAGGATGTCGCCGTGTAGGACCTCACGCCGGTCGCGGTCGCAGCAACGCACGCGCTCATGGCGCTATGCTCGCTCTCGACGGGCATGTACTCAGCGTCGAGCTTGCCGTCGTTCACGAACTCGGAGACGTGCTCCACGATGAACGTCTGGGGTGTTATCGGGTAGGCAGCTATCACCTCGACCCGCGAGAGCAGCGCTCCGTAGGCGGCGGCATAGTTACCTGTGACGATTCTTTTCTCGACCATTATCTCACCATCTCTATCGCATCGGCGGGACAGACCTCTTCGCATATCCCGCATCCCTTGCAGTAGTCCATATCAAAGCCCACCTTCTTGGGCGGCTCGAGCCGCTTGATCGCCGCATCGGGACAGTAGAACCAGCACATGAGGCAGTTGTTGCAGGCCTCCTCGTCGTACTTCGGTGTGAAGGTCCTCCAGCTGCCCGTCTTGTTCTCTACAGAGCTGCCGGGTCCGACGAGGCCGGAATCCGTCTTCGTCGGCTTGGTCGCGAGGCTCAGAGGCATCTCCTGGTAGGTCGGAAGCCACTTCTTCGCCTCCGGGTACTTCCTTTCGGCCTTGCACTTCCCGATCTTGATTCTGTCGTGCGCCGCGGCGGCTGCGCGTGCGTTCTTCTCCGCCAGCTTGTCTCCGATCCTGGGTCCGAATATGTCCAGTATCCCCTGCTTCACCGAGTCGATTGAGACAAGGCCCGTGGCGGCCGCGAAAGCGCCCAGTATGGCGCTGTTGGTTATGGGCGCTCCCAGAACCTCGAGCGCGACCGTTGTGGCGTCCACCGTCGCGGTCTTCACCGACATCCCCAGATCGACCTCCTCCGGGTCGAGCGGGGAGTTCAGGATGGCCATCCCATCTGGAGAGAGCCCCTCCGCGACATTGACAAAGTCCATGAGCTTTTCGTCAAGGACGACGATGTAATCTGGGTTGTAGACCCTCGTCTTGATGTTTATCTTGTTCTCATCCACTCGCGTGAACGCGAGCACAGGTGCGCCTCTCCTCTCGGCACCGAACCATGGAAAAGCCACCGCGTAGTTGCCTTCCACGAAGGCAGCGGCGGCGAGCGCCTGAGCGGCCATGACGGCTCCCTGTCCTCCTCTTCCGTGAAATCTGACTTCGTACACACTCCCAACCTCCGGGGAACAAAGCCAATACAAGTGTTGAACATAAACCTTGCGTGTCAAGTCGTACCGCTGGAGGTTCTCTCACCCGCGACGACAGATTCCACCGATGTCCCTGCGTGTCTCCTGATTCAGGTCTGACCGCGTTCCGAGGGCGAAAGGAATTAAAGGCGTGGGATTATGATGAGGGCGGGCCCGAGTGGGGTAGCTTGGACATCCTAGAAGCCTGCGGAGCTTCGGACCCGGATTCAAATTCCGGCTCGGGCACTACATCTTTGCAGGGCTAACAAGAATTCATCTATCTGAGTGCATTAGTGATTCGTATGCGAAGTCCCGCGAGGTTGGGCGGCATCTTTGGACTGGTTCTCATAGCATGCTTCCTGGCGGGATACATCACGGCATGGGCGTTGAGTCCGTGGTATGGTTTTGGCGGGGACTACCTGAGCGATCTGGGTATCGGCGAGGGAGCGTTCGCCTTCAACATCGGCGTGATGTCAGCGGGGCTCATCACGATTCCATTCGCTTGGGGGCTATGGAACGCTCTGCGGGAACACATCCTTGGGAAGCTGGGCAGCCTCGTGTGCGCCTTGGCGGGGATCTTCCTGTTCCTCGTTGGTGTCTTCCCGGAGGACCAGGTGCCGACCCACTACATCGTCAGCGTATCCTTCTTCGCATCGCTCGGGGTGGCACTGATCATCCTGGCTCTTCCGATGATCCGCTCTCCCGTTTTCCGGCGGGTGGCGGCGCCGCTCACGGTCGTCATCATCGTCCTATCGATCGTGCTGGCAATATCGATCTTCCTGGTCATCCCGATGGAGGCGGGCCCGCTGATGGAGACCATTGCGGTGCTTGAGGCCCTCGTGTGGGTGTTCGTCGCATCCGTGCAGATGATCCTCTTCGCCCGCTCAGAGCAAGAAGAGATCCAGGCGCAAGAATGAATCACTCGAAGAGCTTGGCGGAGCTCCGGTCGAGCGGGACGCCCATGCTCTCCGCAATCGGCATGCATTTCGCCCGAGCAAGATAGGCGATCGGCCTGTAGTCCTGATCGGAGAAGGACTCCCAGTTCGCCATGCCCTTGCAGATTATCAGGTTGCCTCCCTCCAGCTTCCCCTTCAGGGTGCTGCCCAGGCGATCGAAGTCCACGCCCACCGCGAACGCGTTCGTGGTCAGGACCTCGTCCGCCAGCTCGTCCAGGTGGAACTCCCGCGCGTCCTCCATGGTCGCATCCGTGAGGATTGGCTCGCCCCTCACGACGTAGGAGACCCTCCCGCCGAACTTCTTCAGTTCCTTGATCAGGAGCCTGTCGAAGACTATCTCACCGGCGTTGTCCCCGAAAAGCAGGACCTCCTCCGATCCGGAGAGCATCTCCTTGATCCTGGGAGTGTCGTCATGCCCCAAGCCCTCCAAGCAGAGGTCCTCGAAGACCGACTCCAGTTCCTCCGGCCCGCCGATCTTCGATGCGATGCCGAAATCCAGAACGTTCCCCGCGATCGAACATATCACCGCCGCCTTGAAGGGGTCCTCAGACCCGCGGACGAGCTCCTCCGCGCGGGGATAGAGCTTCAGCGCGATGTCGTTGCATCTCTTCTTGATGTCCTTGTACGGGTCGTCCGTGCCCAGCAGATCGTACACAGCCCGATGAACCTTGGTCGCCACTTCCGCCGAGTTCGAGTTCTCGCCGAACTCGCAGAGAAGGACGTCCGCGGCGGCCTTCATCGCTTCGTAGCCGAGTTCCGGATTCACGAGGTTCGTCTCGTAGAGCGACCGCCGAAGCAGGCAGGGAAAGCACTCTGGCGTGATCTTCATCGTCCGCAATAAGACAGAAATCTCTTATAAGGATGCGCCCACAACACGCCTACTTCAGCAGGCCCAGCTGGGTCAGCTTCTCCGGCAGGTACGTGTCCGTCGCGAAGTCCAGCCCGTACTTCGCCAGCGCCTGCTGCTCCGCCTTCTTCTTGATCTTCAGCATCAGCTCGATCTCGTCCTTCCAGAACCTGTCCTTGAACCTCGGGTCCGTGAGCTCCGACTCGAGCGCCTTGACGTCCACCCCGCTCAGCTTGTCCGTGGGGAGGTCGTAGTTCAGTATGTCCGTGGCGGTTATCCCCAGGTACACGGCCGTCGGGGTCGCCAGGTACTCGGAGATGTGAGCGGTCTTGATCGCCCCGTACGCAACGGACGCGAATATCCTGAAGGACCACGGGTCGCAATCCGTGAACACGATTAGCGGGACGCCCATCTCCTCGTTCAGCCGCTTCATGAACCTGCGCGTCGAGCGGGCGGGCTGACCCTTCAGGTGGATCAGGAAGCACCTCGAGTCCTCGTCGAAGCCGTTCTCCACGAGCCTGTCGAACATGCCGCCGGTCTCTATCGCAATGGCGAAGTCAACATCGGAGTCGATGAAGCGTATCTTGTCCTTCTCGACGTTGTACGGGATCCCGTACCCTGAGTCGCCGACATCGTCGCGGCAGTTGATCTTCTTCTTGACTCCCTTCCTGTTCGTCTCCTCGATCGTGACGTTGCCCATCACCCTGGCACCGTCCTCCTCGGGCCTGAGCTTGAAGTCCTCGCGCATGCATCCCGTGATTATCTCCATGTCCTCCGCGAGGTGGTTGGACTCGTTCTGCGACCCGAACTTCGCCAGCCCCCAGCCCTCCGAGATGTAGTACATCTCCCTCAGCGTCGAGGACTTGGACTGCTCGATCATCTCCCTTATGAAGTCGAGCATGTACATCGTGCGGAGGAGCATGTACGCCCCGCGGAGCTTCTTGGCGGTCCTCGAGCCCTTGGCCTTGCCGTACTTCCAGACGCCCTTCCGGGGCATGAAGTTGATGTTGCTCTTCGTCCTCAGCGGGATGCTCATCCCCGGGATGTCGCCGGACTCGAGCTGGTCGTAGATGCTCTCGGCGATGTGATAGAGCTCCTCAATGGGTTTCTGATTCCTGTTGTTCTCCATACGAATCCTCCTCGAGTTCCTCGTCAACCTCATCGTAATCGACTTCTTCCGCGGGCGTCTCGGGCGCCTCGTCCGCCTCTGGCTCCTCGTCCGTCTCGAGCCGCTTGAACTCCCTGACCTCGATGTCCCAGTCACCGGGCAGGGGTTCGGCCCCGATGATGAACTTCGGATTGATCCCGCTCACGTACAGCTCGGTCTCGTCGTAGTCGTCCGAGTCGAGACCCGAGAGGGTGAAGGAGATCTCCTCCTTCTTGGACGAGGGGATCCTCTTCAGCGTCCACGTAACCTTCCCGCTGTCCTTCACCTCGCTGGGCTTGGGGTTCACGGAATCCATGTCCAGGTTCCCGTTCGGAATGATGGCATGGAGCGTGAGCTTCTTCGCAGAAGGTGTGTAGTTGTAGATGTCTATCGTCACCTTATGCCTCTTCTTCGAGAACTCCACGCTCTCGTCTATCCAGATGACGTCCATTATCTTCGTTATGGTCCTGTCCAGGTTCGGGATCTCCCTGTGGATTATGCCCGCGCTCTTCGTCGCGATCTCGGGCAGTATCTTCTGGACTATCTCGAACTTCTCCTGCGTCTTCGCCCTCTTCTTCTTCTTGTTGAGGTGTGTCCTCAGCTTCCTCCCGCAGGCCATCAACCCGCGCTTGATCTCCTCGGTGATCAGGGCGATGTTGGCGACCGCGTCCTTCGCCTCCGATGTGAACGGCACCTTCGTCGAGGCCAGGTGGACGAGGATTATGGCGGGTCCGAAGGGCAGTCCCCTCCCGCCGCGCTGCTCCAGCCCGTACCTTCTCCAGTCAACCTGCTCCAGCCCCACCGTGAGGGCGCATCCTCCCTGATGGTAGAGCAGCGGCACCCTGTTCGCGTACCTCAGGACCTCGACCTGCTGGTCCGCGGGGATATCGCCCCCGTAGACGATGCCGACCTCCACTGCGAAGGGGTTGCCGGCGAACACGGACGCCTCGCGCGTCACGGGCGGGCAGTAGAACTCCGGCTTCAGGTCCCCGAGCACGTTCTTGAGTCCCTTCCTGATGAGCCTCTCGCCGATCGGGGACAGGCAGTCCGTCGGCGGGGACATTATCTTGACCTTCTTTATGGCCTTCAGTATCGCCCTGCCCTGCTCGAGGTTCAGCCTCTTCGGCTTCATGTCCTGGGCGATTTCCGCCTTCTCGCAGATCTCCCTCGCAACCCTGTAGCTTATCCTCTCGAACTCGGTCTTGAGGAAGGAGACCATCTTGATGTTCTTGGTGTACTTGGCCATCTTCATCAGCATTCCGAGCTCGATCCCGTACGGGTGCGGCCTGATCTCCTTCGTGGGCGTCGGGAGCTCATCCGTCGCCCGCTCGAAGATCACGTGCTCCCCGTTGGGTGACTTGTACTCGATCCTGGCGTGCGGGTTCACGATCGCAGTTGCCCGCAGGTACTCGTACACGGACTGCTTCCCGCTGACGTACCTGCCGCGGACGATGGCCTCGAACCGCGTCCCGTGCTCCTTGTCCCAGACGACGAAGTCGTCCCTCACCTTCTGGGGCTTGTTCTTCTTCGTGTCGAGCATTAGCTCGATCTCGTAGGCGACGTCCTGCTCCTTCACCTTCGTCCGGATCTTGGCGGGCCTGCCGGTCGTGAGCTGCGCGTACATGACGACCGCTGAGATCCCGATTCCCTGGGCCCCCCTCGCCTGCCGCAGGCTGTGGAATCTCGACCCGTAGAGCAGCTTGCCGAATATCTTCGGGACCACCCGCTTGATTATGCCGGGTCCGTTGTCCTCGATTATCACCTTGTACTCGTTCCTGGAGAGCTTCTCCAGCTCGACGTAGAGGTCGGGAAGTATGCCCGCCTCCTCCGCTGCATCGAGACTGTTCTCCACTCCCTCCTTCACCGACGTGATGAGCGCTCTCGTGAGCGAGTCGAAACCGAGTATGTGCTTGTTCCTCTCGAAGAACTCCGATACGGATATCTCCCTCTGTTTCTGAGCCAGCCTCTCGGCTATAGATTTCACTGCCAAACTCTCACCAACCCGGGGTGCATCCCATGAACTCCCTCATTGTCTATATCGAGAGTGAGATATTTAAGTTTGATGACTGGACAGGGAAGTGTTCCCGCCGAGAACAAGTCCGAAAGAGCCGCTTGCGCCGCTGAGGACCTCACTCCTCCGGCTCGGGCTCCTCCTCCGTCTCCTCTTCTTCGCCCTCCTCGAAAATCGCTCCGCAGTGCGGACAGCGAACGGCGTCGTCGTGGACCGCCCGCCCGCAGTTCGTGCACTCGAAGTCCGGGATCTTGGCATCGGCGGCCTCGAGCTCTCCGGCCTCGCGCAGCCTCGTATCCCACTTCGTCTTCTCGATCCTCGACTTGCCGACCCACCAGTACATCATGACGAAGATGAAGTAGAGTATCGTCGTGAAGATCATGAAGGTGAGGATCAGCTGGAAGTTCCAGGCGTATATCGTCCAGTAGTCTGCGTTGTACGGA
The DNA here is from genome assembly GCA_022848865.1 of Candidatus Thermoplasmatota archaeon. Taxonomy (NCBI): domain Archaea; kingdom Methanobacteriati; phylum Thermoplasmatota; species Thermoplasmatota archaeon. The sequence continues at coordinate 60,761 of JAJISE010000005.1, forward strand.
CCTGGAACCTTGAAATAGGCATCGGAGAGGGTATCGTAGTAGAGCGTGTCATACGATGTGCCGTTGATTTCCGCTGAGAAATGGGTGGCGTACAGCCCTTCAGGCAGAACGATCGAAAGGTGGTAATCCTTGCCATCACTCGCATCGGAAACTGAACCGTCCGTTTCAATCATTTCGTAGGTCACACCGGAGCCTTCCTTGTATTCCAGGGCCTTCGAGAGATGGGCAAAGACCTGGATCGTGCCCATATTGGTCTCGTTCGAAGTAATCGTCAAGGTGAAGTAGAATACTGTATCAGCGGAGCCAACGGTCGGGGTGAATATCCCGTTTGTGATGGTCTTGTTCTCGTCTGAGCTGTTCTGTTTCTTTACCGTATAGTTCATCACATCCTCGGAGTAGAGCAGCCCGACAATGGCTGAATTCGCGAATATGACGATTACGCCAAGGAGCAGAAAGAACCTGAACCTCTTCTCTCCCATGTAATAGGGAATCGCGAACATGCTGATGGGGATGAGAATCGTCGCGAGACACTGGTTCAGGAATACCAGTCCTACGTTGACCACGATGACCAGGACGATGTACGCGGGGACGACCCACTTCGTTTCCTTGAACTTCTCGAACGACTCCCGGAAATCCATTAGCGGCGTTAAGAATATCCCGCATATATAACGTTGCTGAAACCTTTATATGATAGTGTGTCGATAATTCAGGTTCCCTGGTGAGACCATTGCCCAGAATAGTGATAGCGGTGGGAGGGAACGCGATCCTTCCCCCTGGTGACAACGCCGTCGAGGAGCAGGCGTCCAACGTGCGGAAGATCACTCCTCACATCGTCAGCCTCGCGAAGCTGGGATACGACATCATACTGACGCACGGCAACGGACCGCAGGTGGGCAACATCCTGCTCCAGAACGAGTGCGCGAGGGAGGTCGTCACCGCCAATCCCATGGACGTCTGCGTGGCCGAGTCGCAGGGGCAGATCGGGTACTTCCTGCAGCAGAGCATCATCAACGATCTGAGGAAGGAGAACGAGTCCAGGCCCGTCTTCGCGCTGGTGTCGGAGGTGCTGGTGGACCCCCAGGACGATGCTTTCAGGAACCCGACGAAACCTATCGGGCCGTACTACAAGAGGCGCCGGGCCGCGCACCTGATGAAGAAAAAGGGATGGGTCATGAAGGAGGACGAGATGCGCGGTGGCTTTCGCCGGCTCGTCCCGTCACCGCTGCCGCTCGAGGTCCTCGAGATGGAGGGGATCAGGGAGTACTTGAGAATGAAACCCCGGGGAAAGGTCATCATCGTGTGCGGCGGGGGAGGGATCCCCGTCGTCAAGGATGGCAGGAGATACGAGGGCGTGGATGCGGTGATAGACAAGGACCGCACCGCCAGCCTGCTGGCCAGGGAGCTGATGGCGGAGACGCTCGTCCTCATCACGGACGTGGAGAAGGTCTCGCTGAACTGGGGGACGAAGGAGCAGGTGGACCTGGAGACGATCACTCTCGCGGACGCCAAGAGGTATCTCCAGGAGGGCCAGTTCCCGCCCGGAAGCATGGGACCGAAGGTCCGTGCGGCTGTCGAGTTCATCGAGGCGGGCGGCAAGAGGGCGATCGTATGCTCCCTGGACGGTTTCCCCGAGGCCATGGAGGGGCGCGCGGGAACGACCATGGCCCCCTGATCGGACGAAACCGTTTTCAACCACGAGGAGGTTCTCCAGTCGATGGGCAAGATCGAGGATCAGATGCAGGACATCGAGGAGGAGATCCAGAAGACCCCATACAACAAGGCGACGCAACACCACATCGGGAAGCTGAAGGCCAGGCTCGCGAAGCTCAGGGAGAGGCTGGAGAGGGGGCCTGGAACGGGTGCCGCCGTGGGCTTCGGCATCCGGAAGTCCGGGAACGCGACCGTGGGGATCGTCGGACTCCCGAACGTGGGGAAGAGCACGCTCATCAACCAGTTCACGGACGCTGAGAGCGAGGTCGGCGACTATGACTTCACCACGATCAACGTGATACCGGGGGTCATGCTGTACAGGGGAGCGAAGTTCCAGCTGTTCGACATGCCAGGCCTCATCGACGGCGCCGCCAGAGGGCGAGGGCGCGGCCGCGAGGTCCTCTCCGTCGCGAGGTCCTCTGACCTGATCCTCCTGGTCGTCGATGTCCGCGATTGGGACATTGGCGTGCTCGTCAGCGAGCTCGAGGCGGGCGGCATACGGCTCAATCAGAGGATGCCGGAGATCACGATCAAGCGCAAGGAAAGGGGCGGCCTCACCATCAACTCCACGAAGAAGCTGACGCACGTGGAGGAGGGCGTGATGGAGGGAATGCTCCGCGAATGGGGACACGTCAACGCCGATATTCTTGTCAAGGAGGACATCACGGAGGCGAGGCTCATCGACTTCCTGGCGGGGAACGTGGCCTACATCCCCGGGTTCGTCGTGCTCAACAAGACCGACCTCGTGCCCAAGAAGGAGATCAGCCGCATCACGAAGAAGCTGAAGCCGTGGAAGGCCGTTCCGATCTCTGCGCTCAACGGCAACGGCCTGGACGGGCTCAGGGAGAGCATATTCAGCGAGCTGGAGTTCATCCGGATCTACATGAAGCCGCAGGGAGGGGATGTGGACCGCTCCGAGCCGCTGGTCGTGAAGGACGGCTCGACGGTCGGCATGGTCTGCGACGCCATCCACCGCGACTTCCGTGAGAAGTTCAGATACGCGAACGTCTGGGGCGGGAGCGCAAAGTTCCCTGGACAGACGGTCGGGATCAACCACGTGCTCCGGGACGAGGACATCATCACGATCGTCGTTCAAAGGTGAGCCAATCTTTATGTAAGGTGAAAGGTATTCTTCCATCTGGAGGGGAGAATAGTGAATATCGCAGCATTGATGGCTGTTGTGGGCCTGTCATTGACCGCCTTCGGTGGGATACCTCATCCGCCCGTCTGGTCGGACGGGGTGACGACCATCTGGCAGATCGGTGACGTCGAGGAGATAGATCCCGCCACTGGACATTACACCAGCTATGCGGACGAGTTCAACTGGCAGGGCTTTGGAAACCCGTTCCCGCCGTTCACGGACCCCTTCGTCGTCGGAACGACGCCGGACGGTGAGTTCGCTTGGGGTCCCGATGCCAACGACGGATACGCGACAGACCTCACGATCCGGTGGTACGGCGAGATGTCCCTCGGCGGCCAGCTTACCATATCGTGGTCGGCCGGCAAGAGCGGCTACGAGACGAAGACTGTCACGTTCGTCGATACCGGCGACACGGCGACGTTCACGGAACCAGGCGGATACGACTACCAGAAGGGTTGGGAGAACTACCCGCTCGTGGAGGACTCCATGACCCTGAGCCCGGTGGGGCTGGGCTGGCACGAGCTCCGCCTTCTGCACACGACCGGCGACGGGACGTTCCACGACTGGATCAGGCTGGAATCGGTCGAGGTACCGGACGAGGTCGAGATAGACATCAAGCCCGGGAGCGACCCGAACTGCTTCAACAACAACGGACACGGAGTGATACCAGTGGCGATACTGGGCAGCGGGACGATGGATGTCACGAACATCGACCCTGCGACCGTGGAGCTGGAGGGGCTCGCAGTCAAGAGGGTGGGCAGGTGGAACAAGCTGCTCGCGCACATCGAAGACGCGGATCAGGATGGCTTCGACGACATGGTGGTTCAGATACAGGACGAGGCCGGTGCCTTCCCGATCGGCCACAGCACCGCGACCCTCACATGGGAGTTCTATGACGGGACGCAGTTCTCGGCGGAGGATGACATCTGCGTCGTTCCTGCGGTGCATGGCGGAAAGGGGCACGGAGGAATGGGCGCACCCCTGATGTGCGGCTAGGAATCGCTCTGAACGGGCAGGACGTATCGTGACGTAGGTTGCGACTTGCTGGCTCGGCCTGCCAGGACCAAGACGCTGGCTACTTCCCCGTCTCCTCCAAGGTGGAGATCCTACCCTCGAGTCCTTCCATCCTCTTGCGGAGTTCTGCAATGGCCTTCTTCATGTTGTCGAACTCGTCCTTCATGTCCGCCCAGAGCGGCGAGGGCGGCTCCCCGGTCGTGGGCAGTTTCCTTCTATCGGGCGGTTGGGGGATTTCCCCCTGCGGTTTTTTCGGTATCATCCTATATGCTTCGGAGTTTCGAGTTATGAATGTTTGCATTTGTCATCAAGATGTCGTTACATGCCCCAGGCAGAATCGGAGGAGTGGTAGAATGAGAAGAGAGGATTGCACGTGGAGGAAGCACTGCGCCTCGCACGAGTGCGGTGACTAGAGACCTCTCTTGAGAGTTACATTCATATAGTATCGTAACGATATATTTGTAACGGTGAGGGTATGAAGGTTATCACCACGAGGATTTCGGAGGACTACTTCAAGGATCTGCAAATGATAGAGAAGGAGGAGCATACCGATAGAGCCGAGGTCATAAGGAAGCTGCTGGCGAAGGGCATCAAGGAGTGGAAGGTGAAGAGGGCCTTGGAGTTGCTGAGAGCGCACAAGCTCACTCTGAGGAGGGCCGCTTCCATCGCCTCCATATCATATGTTGAGATGCTGGATTTGGCCTCGAAACATGGCATAGACATCGGGTATTCCTCAAAGGACTTGGAAAGGGATATTAGGAGTCTCTGAGGGCAATGGATGATAGTTGATTCCTCGGTCTTGATCCACCTTTCCAGGATAGGCGAACTGAGCCTCTTGAAGGAATTCCTTGGCAAGGTGACGATCACAGAGGATGTCTACAGAGAGACTGTGGAGGAGTCGGCGGGCAGAGCCGGATCGAGCGCGATAGAGCAGGCCTGCGGGGATTGGATCGATGTGCGCGAACCGAAGGACAAGAAGGTCCTCGACTCTATCGTGGGATTGGAGGGAATAGAGCGCGCGGACGCATCGCTCATACTCATGGCCGAGGAGAAAGGCGACGCGTTGATCTCCAACGACCTTGCGCTGATCAGAGTCGCGAGGAGCAGGGGAGTCGAGTCGTGGTGGTTGACGACGCTCATCCTCAAGATGACCGCGAAGGGTAAGATGAGCAAGGAGGAGGCGAAGGCGGTCCTGATTGAACTCGTTGAAACCGGCCTTAGGTTGTCCCCCGAGGTCTATACATCCGTCCTCGGTAGAATTGATGAGATGTGAGATCCGGCAAGAGATTCTCGAGAATGACTTCGGCACTGGAGTTACCCGGGCAATCGGATGAATGTGGTCAAGAAAGAGGACTGAGATTGAAGAGGGGAGAATGAGAAGAGAAGGCTCCGGGCCTCGCACGAGTGCGGGGAGTGGGAGGAGGGCTTGAGGTTCAGGATAGCTGTGCGGGCACGCACATCCTGCAATCCGGGACGGTTTTTATCCCAGTAATACATATCTACCCTCGCAGAACGAGGTAAAAGAATGCAGGTGAAAGTAGGTTCAAAGGGACGGATAGTCATTCCGCACAAAATAAGGCGCAAGTACTCGATCCTGCCAGGAAAGGAACTTCAGATAGAGGAGGAGGAAGGCGTAATCAGGCTACTCGTCCCCGCAAAGCTGGCCGATCTGTGTGGGACTTGGGATATGGATCTGAATGAAGTGAGGAGAGCAATAGAGGATTTGAGAGAACACTGGCGGGAATGAGAGGGATTCGTTTTGAGGGTGTCCATAGGCACCACGTACACTGCCCCCCTCCTCGCGGATGAAGAGCTCAAAAGGCTGGCTATCGATGATGAAGAAAAATGGATGTACCCTCTCGAGCACAAGGGTTGTTAGCCTATTGCACAATAAGCTCATTGGTTAACAAGATGGATGATGGGTTCGTGCCGCAGGATATTCTAGCTATATGCCGATAGACTTATACTATAGGAAAGTATAGTAGATACCGTGATCGACGAGAAGGCCGCCAAGCTGCTGCTGGCTCTTGAGAGGGGCACACAGAGGTTTGGAGCACTCCAGGAGGACGTTCCGAACCCAAGGACCTTGAGTTCGAAGCTGAAAGCCCTGATCCGATTGGGCCTCGTGGAGAAAAAAGGAGGGCTCTACCGCCTCAATGATAGAGGTGAGAAGGCCCTCTTTCATGTCAGGGAGCTCCAAGAAATCGTCAGCCCGCTACCGCCGATATCCGTGGAGAAGATTCCCCATCAAGCCTTCAGACCCTACATCAGGCGATTCTGCGAGAAGCTCCTTGAAAGGTATGGAACCGACCTGATCGGATTGCTTCTCTTCGGCTCCGTTGCGAGGGGAGACTGGGACAAGGACAGCGACATAGACCTTCTCATCGTCCTGAAGAGGTTCGAGAAGTCGAAGAGAGCCACCTTGAGGGAGATCATCGAGCTGAGAAGAGAGCTGCGGGGAAGCGAGGAGTACAGGGATTCCGTCTCGATGGGCTACTATCCCACGGTAGAGGCCTATCCTCTCGAGATGGAGGAGGCCAGGCGCTTCAGGAGGATGTACCTCGATGCTCTCACGGAAGGCACCGTGATCTTCGAGCGGGAATCGTTCCTCACCGAGCTCATCG